>JBFMGN010000233.1:0-5704 GCA_040752435.1 Spirochaetota bacterium | reverse complement strand
AGATGGGATATTGCTTCCGCAAGCTCCCGCCGAATACATGAATAACTGGCCCCGGAATCAAAAAGCGCCCTTACCTCCCGTCGGCCTAAGGCACCGGCAACAGTTATCCGGCGTTCTATTAATGACAGAATTATGTCCCCCTGCCTGTTAATACAGGGGATTTTGTACCGCTGCTTCATACTTTAAGTGTAGACCTGGTAAACTTAAGGGGTCAAGAAGTTTCAGCATTATATCTATATGATATATAGAGGGTAAAAAAAATTACCCGCCGGCGCCCGGCGAAGGTTACGGTTTACCGCTGGCCATAATTGGCCTCGATCCAGCAACGGTATTCGCCGGTTTGGACACCCTTAATCCATCCAGGGTTGTCCAGGTACCAGCTCACCGTCGCCTCCAGGCCGGTCTCGAAGGTATACGACTGCTTCCAGCCGAGTTGCTGCTTTATCTTGCCGCAGTCGATAGCATAGCGCCGGTCGTGCCCGGGCCGGTCTTTAACAAAGGTAATAAGCTCTTTGAAGGCATCCTTTGGTTTGCCCAGCGCCTCCGCCACAGTCTCGCAGAGGACGTAGACCAGGCGGATGTTCTCCCACTCGTTCTCCCCGCCGATGTTGTAGCACTCCCCGGTTTTTCCCCGGGACGCCACGGCCCACACGGCGGAGGCGTGGTCCTCCACGTAGAGCCAGTCCCGGACGTTTTTCCCGTCGCCATAGACCGGCAGGGGTTTTCCTTCCAGCATGTTAAGGATCATCAAGGGAATCAGCTTCTCCGGAAACTGGTAAGGGCCGTAATTGTTGGAACAGTTGGAAATGGTGACGGGCAGACTGTAAGTATGGGAATACGCACGAACCAGGTGGTCCGAGGAGGCCTTGGAAGCTGAATAAGGGCTCCGGGGGTCGTAGGCAGTCGTCTCAAGAAAATACCCCCCATTCCCCAGGGAACCGTAAACCTCGTCGGTACTCACGTGATGGAAGAGAACGTCGTCCCTCCCAGCCCAGGCTTCACGGGCTGCTTCCAGGAGGGTGAAGGTCCCGACCACGTTGGTAAGGATAAACTCCTTGGGGCCGTGAATGCTCCGGTCAACATGGCTTTCGGCGGCGAAGTGGATGATAGTGTCCACGCGGTAGTCGGTCATCACCTTTCGGACAGTGTCCATATCCCGGATGTCCCCCCGTTCGAAGATGTATCGGGGCGACCCGCCGGAGGTCCTGCCGTACTGTTTCTCCACGTCCACGAGGCTCATCAGGTTACCGGCATAAGTCAGGCAGTCGAGGTTGATAATCCGGCCGGTAAACCCGGGCTGCGAGAGGAGGTACCGGATAAAGTTACTCCCGATAAACCCGGCGCCGCCGGTTACGAGAATAGTGGATAATGTTCGTGGCATAGTAAGCGTCTTCCTTTTCTTTTTAAAGGGGGAAGGCCTTCCCCCTCGGGAAAGCCTCCTCGGCTACGCCTGCGGGGTCTTTCCCTACCCCCTTCTTGTTTCAGGCGGATAACACGGATGGTTTTTATGCTCTTTCCTATCTGTGGTAATCCTTGTTAATCCGTGGTTTTTTTCTCCCGTATTTTTCGAGCAGAGTGAAAGGGATAAAAGACGAAGATTGAAACTACGGATATATAGGGCGTACGCAAAGGGGTAACACGGTTAACCGCGGATGGTTTCTGTTCTGGTTCTTTCATCCGTGTGGCCGGGAATGTAGATTATTGATTGCGATGTCACGGAATGCCTAGATACTTTTTTATATGTGCGGCTAAAATATTGTCGATTTCCGAATGTCTTGGTATGGGCTGCTGCATTCCATTAGCAGGATTAACATACAAGTCATGCCGTTTACCATGGCGTTTTAACACGCACCCCGCTTTTTCGATTTCCTTGATTAGTTGAGAACGCTTCAAACAGTAATTTCCTTCAAGCTATATTCTTTGGGAACATCATCGTAAACGAAAAGATTATAAGCGTCTTTAATATTTTCGAAAAGTTCCTCCAGAGTTTCACCTTGGGTCATTATCTCGGGATATTCAAGGATTTTGCCAAGCCAAAATTTTTCGCTTCGCCAATAGATAACATTTACTTTTCTATCCATAAACATTCCTCGCCTGCCATTCTAGTCATAATAATTATTCGCCGTAAAGCCCTCATCCTTAATGTACATTTCCTTGATTCGGTAATCTCGGTATTTACGCCCCTATTCTGCTATACTTGCCTGGTTAGTGCGCGGCACATGGTGAAGGCAGCGTCGACTCTTGTTCATTTCGCAACGAAATGAGTGTGAACCATGCGTCTATTGGCGGGTCTATTCACCATCGGGCGGAGGGATAATGAGAACGTATTGCCTCATCTTTTGTAACAAGTTCTGCGCCGGCTGCAATCGCTTGAGCCACTATAATTCGATCGAACGGATCGCGGGTCCACGTCTGCCCTAGCGCCCGTGCCACAACGGCCGCGAATGGGGAGGGGTCCTGCTCGAGGCCAATGGCTTCGTGAAGATAGGTGAGAATATCGCCGGCCGTGGCTCGGAGCCGGCCGATTTCCCCCAAATAGACCATTTCGAGCAGGACGATCGGAGAGATCGCGAGGGTCTCGTTTTCAAGAACCGCGAGCACCGAACCGGGAAAGCGATCAAGCTCGCCTTGATAAAGCCAAACCACCACATGCGTATCGAGATGAATCATGGGAAGACCTTTTCTCCGTTCCAACTCGACGACCAGTCCAGGTGCACCAACTCTTCAGGGTCTCCAATGATCGCGTCGTGCCGCTCAAGCCGCTCAAGCCGACTCGGGGCATTGTCGGGGACAATTCGAATCCGCCGCCCTTTCCGCTCAACGATCGCCGGGACTCCGGTCTTGAGGACCTGATCGAGCACCGCATACAGGTTCTCGCGAAGCTTTGTAGCACTCAGCATCTTCATGCTAGAAATACTACCTCAGGACGTACGGTTTGTCAATAGCGAACGTACGTATTACAGGTACTCGGCCACCTGCGATGAGCCTTTTGCAGATAACCTTCACGCTCTTCCGTCCTCGTTGAACTCGTGAAAGAAATGCTCGAACCCGTCCTGCCAGGCGGGAATAGTGATTCCAAAGGTTTGCTTGATCTTGGCCTTCGAGATTGTCCTGCACGAAACGCCCGGAGATGCCCGCCCGCTGGAACTCTCTTTCTTTGCCAGTTACAAGGATAGTGGAAAAACTACGCAATCTTTTCTCCTTTCTCTTTAACTTCAACCACAAGGTCGATTGCATTCCTGTTGAACTCGACCACTGAAAAAACGACCAGTTCCATATCGAGGTCAAAATCTTGGGCTCTCCTGAAAATATCGAAATCTTTGGCATCATCCACATCTTCATCAAGGATTATGGCAATATCAATATCGCTTTCTTCCCCAGGATTACCATATACACGAGACCCAAAAAAAAATACGGCATGTATTTTATACCGGCCGGATATGCTGTCAATAAAGGTCTTTACAGTATCGACAATATCGGTTTTGCTTTTAGTCGGCATAAAAACTCCTCCGTTTTACGAAGTACTCTTTCCGCGTCCTCCTCAACCGGAATAAAACGAATTGTATTTTGCGGAATCAAGGTCCTTCATGGCCAGTTCATGCCATCATTTGGCGCGGTTGGCAATCGATTCGATATTTCCAATAAATCGAGCTAATGCCTCCCGCCAATCTGGTATCAAAATACCAAATGCCTTTTTAATCTTTTCCTTGCTGAATACGGAATACGGAGGGCGTTTTGCTTTGGTCGGATACTGGTCGGTTGTTAATGGATTGATTATGCAATCCCGCTGGATAAGCCCCTGCTCACGAGCGAGCCGGTGTATTTCAACCGCGAACCTGTACCAGGTAGTTTCGCCTTCACCGGCATAATGATAGGTACCGAACGCGTCGTTGCTGCTGCTGATAATCGTTTTGATGACGCCGGCAAGATCAAAGGTCCAAGTGGGAGTGCCCCGCTGGTCGTCCACGATACCTATGGATTCTTTTTCCTTAAACAGTCTAAGCATGGTATACACGAAGTTGTTTCCGTGTTTGCCATACAGCCAGGAAGTGCGGATGATGTAATGGTACGACAGTATCCGGTGTATTTCCTTCTCCCCTGCCGCCTTAGACTTGGCATACACGCCGATCGGGCTTACGGGATCGTCTTCCTTGTAGGGGCGGTTCCCATTTCCATCAAACACATAGTCGGTCGAAATATGGATGAGCTTCGCGCCGGTCGACGCTGCTGTTGCCGCGATGTTCCTCACGCCGTCACGGTTAACCTTCCAGGCCGCATCCTTATCATCCTCGGCCTTGTCAACGGCGGTGTAAGCAGAACAGTTGACAATCCATGTTATGGCAGGTTTCACACTGGAAGCGAAGGTTCCAAGCGTTCTTTGATCGGTTATATCGACTTCTTGGTCGGTGCCTGTGAAAGAAAACCCTTCCAATTCGAGAACTTCAGAAAGTTCCCTGCCGAGCATGCCTTTGCTGCCGATAAGCCAAATCATGTCCAGTCCTTCAGAAAGGGTAAAGCCGCGTCCCTATCGGAGATGACCGCTTCAGACTTCTCAAACGGCCATGAAATGTTAATATCCGGATCGTCCCAGCGGATGCCTGTTTCCGATACCCTGTTATATTCGGCAGTACATTTATAGGTAAATTGCGCTGTATCGGAAAGCGCAACAAAGCCATGCGCGAATCCGGGAGGGATATAGAACATCAGCCGGTTTTCCTCTGAAAGCTCAATGCCGTACCACCTGGCGTAAGTCGGGGAACCGGGGCGCAGGTCCACTGCCACGTCCCAGACAGAACCCTGAAGCACACGGACGAGTTTTCCCTGGGCATAGGGAGGCCTCTGAAGGTGCAGGCCCCGTACAACGCCGCGTACCGACATGGAGTGGTTATCCTGAACAAAATCCACATCAATACCATTATCGGCAAAAGCAGACTTTTTATAGGTTTCCATGAAAAATCCCCGCCCGTCCGAAAAGAAACAGGATTCGATTATTACAAGGCCGTCGATTGGAAGTCGCCGAAAGGAAAAAGGCATTATATATTCACCTTTCGCTGGTCAAGTATATGGAGTAAGTACTCGCCGTAGCCGGACTTTCGTAAAGGTTCAGCAAGGTTTCGAAGTTGCTTCTCGTCTATGTACCCCATTTTATAGGCGATTTCTTCGATGCAGGATATTTTCAATCCCTGCCTGTCTTCGATGGTTTTCACGAACACCGTGGCATCCACTAACGAGGCATGGGTGCCAGTATCCAGCCAGGCAAATCCCCGGCCCATTATTTTTACATTAAGATTTCCATGTGTCAGGTACACTTTGTTGACGTCGGTTATTTCAATTTCACCTCTCTCGGAGGGTCTTAAAGACTTGGCAATTCTAACAACATTGTTGTCATAAAAATATAAACCAACAATGGCGTAATTTGATTTGGGGTTTTTAGGTTTCTCTTCGATTGATATTGCCTTAAAGTTCTTATCAAATTCCACAACACCATACCGTTCCGGATCGTTTACGTAATATCCGAATACGGTGGCGCCCGTTTGCAGTTGAGCCGCTTCCTTAAGCATTTCGGGTAAGCCATGACCGTAAAAAATGTTGTCACCCAGGACAAGGCAAACACTGTCATTGCCAATAAACTCCTCACCTACGATGAAAGCGTCCGCAAGGCCGCGGGGTTGTTCCTGTACTTTATAGGACAAAGAGAGGCCGA
>JBFMGN010000232.1:0-5716 GCA_040752435.1 Spirochaetota bacterium | reverse complement strand
CTCCGCATCATCTTGACTGATAGGCAAAAGGAATCGAGCAAAATTCGAAAATGCCTCAATTTTATCTTCCGCAGAACCCCTTTGGTTTTTAACTTTCTGATATTGAGAAACAACCTCGGTAAGAAGACGTGAATGAAGAGATCGATCCAATGCGAGATTCTGAAATATTCTTATCAATTCCTTCCCAGACGATGAGGGGCTTGAGCCCAGCAAAGTAAGGATGGTTCCTAAGAGGTCTACACTATTTACTTTTGGTAACGCTAGTAGACGAGATAGAGAAATTCCCATCCGAGTCTTCATTGGAATAGAATGATAATCTCTGGAAAGTTGATAATCGCTTTGATGGAATTTGGTAATTGCTTCCTGAAACGAAACCGCTAACTGCTCTGAAGGGATTACTCCTATGATTGCCTGGGCTCGAACATCGTAAATACTTATTTGTGGCCCAATAATTTTTTCTAGTTCTTGTTTGTTTTCATTATTTGATCTCCTTCTTTGAACAACCTCTTTTTTGGATAAATCATCAGGTTGTAATGGAGGATCAACTAAATATGTGGCGAGAGTCGGCTTTCGGTTATTTAAACGTTCTAGTATTGTAAATGCTCGTAAAGTAAGATCGATAATTGACGTCTGAGAAGTAAAGAGTTGATCGTGTCTGCGCAGTTCACTATCATTAAATTTTTCGAGCACTGGAATTATTTTTGAACTTTCACCACCATGAGCGAGAAACACCTCACAAGCTGTAAGAATCATTTCTAAGTAATCGATGGTGATATTATCCTCATCAAATGTGTTTTTTAGCTTATCAACCTTAATTAATCCTCGAATAAGGAAAAGTTCCAAATCGGTCTTAATATGATCTAAATCAATATCCTTACCAGATAATGCAAGTGGAGTGAGCAAGAAAAGATCCCAGGGTGAGCGAATATCCGTTTCGTTCAAGCATCGCTCAAGTAAATCGGCTTCACCAGATGTGATTAACTGAAAACTCAGAGACAATGCCACACGAAGAGCAATCGATCTCGGACTCCAATTAAACATTTGCTTTACGGCTTGCGCTGGGCCTTCGATACGGACCACAGCTTCTATTTCAGCGGCAATATCTTGGTATTCAATTGGCCAGCCTTGGGGTCTAATTTTTGGGTGTGCTTTTTCTTGCTCATGATAATTATCTGACCTGCGCTGCATCCATGCTCGTAATTGCCGAAGCCCTTCACGAACAGATATACCATCATTATTCCGTGCATCGTGTGCAAGTAATTGGAAGAGAAGTCGGCCATGATTTTCATACTCATTTGCATTCCCAAGAATTAGCCGGCTTGATCTATCTCTTGCAAAGTTAGCCGCAAGATCTGGATTTTCGATAAGCATTTTTTGGATAACTGCATCAGTTTTTAACGCTTCCGCACCATAAAGGAGTGTAAGAATCGCATCGGCATTATTGTTAGTTTCTCTACATACTTTCATCGCAATTTTGAGCCGTTGCGATTGGACCTCACGACGTAGGATAGGATCGTTTATAACACTTGGTTCTTTTTCTTCATTGATTAAATCCAGTATTGACTGTCTTTGGTTCGCGGCAAGTAAGGCAGATGCAATATGACTGGCTGCATATGAATCCACTTTATAATGTTTTAAAAAATGATCTGCAATCATTCCATATATAGATCTGGTGTCTTGGTCTGCTTCCGATCGTAAAAAGCTCTCAAAATCCTCATCGGCAAATCTAATTACATCCTTATCTACAATAATTCCGGGAGCAAGATCAGCGCAGATATCGCGAACCTGTAATTCATTCAATTCGATTATTGAAGAAAGGTGACGGATTGGTATTGGCCGCGAAAGGGCAATTACTCCCGAACAGAATGTTTTGAGGTCATGCCCTGATTTGCGCTGAGCAGTAAGTAACTGCTCTTTAAATATTCCTCCTAAATTCTTACCTTCTGGACGAAGTACCGATAACACTTTTTGTTGGTCGGAGGCCGAATAATCTATCGCATATCGTTCTACTCGAGGATTTCCACCAGAAAGGTGGTGAAAATCATCAATCCATGCATCTGAAGTATCGTTCCAAAACAACTTAATGTGCGCCGCTGTTTCATCTCTATTAAATCCGTCGAGTTTATGAGAAATAAAATAAGCAGGTAGATGAAGGGAATCCAGTCGTCCTGACCGTGTCGTCACAATTAAGCAAACGTTACTTGGAAGATCGCCCAATGTAATAAAATCGTAAACGAAACTTTTTTCAGGAGTAGGTTGTGATTGAGCGGCAATTATTGAATTATCGGCTGCATCTACAACAATTACGAGACGGGCACTTTCATTGTAAGATGCAACAACCTCGGCTGCCCTCTCCAATCGCTTCTTAAACGATCTTGGATAATCGATGGAAAGCGATTTGCTCAATAACAATGGAGATCGGAGAGATACGGCTAAATCATTAATAAGTTGAAGGAAAGCATCTTGTGGACGGTGGCGAAATGCGTCCGCATCAAGATATCTTCCGCCACCATAACAATCGAAGGCAATTAGGACAGACTGTGAGGGCAAACACTCTTTAATCTCTTGTATAAGGGTTGATTTTCCGCACCCACCCTCTCCATGAATACATATGTATTGGCTTCCATTATTAATTTCACTGACAATTGTTCCGGATATCTTTCGGTTTATTAAGGGAGAAATTTGTTTTATATCAGAGGGACAAGGAAACAAGACATCCTCATCCGAAATCCCCATCCAAGAAAGGATGACATGACGTGTGATTTCCTCACCTTTAGCCTCAGGCATCATTTTTCGCCGGACTGAACGCATGAGATGATCCACAGTTGTGCGTGCATCTTCATCAGTCCATCCTGAGATTACAGAAAGAACATTTTCTTCAAGAGAGAAACGAGAACTACTTCCACACGATGAAAAATCGAGTGCTTTTATGAAAGAAAGAAAATCGGTTTTCTTCAAGCCTGATGCCTTTTGTAATTTGGCGCAGCCAGGCTCAGAAGGAGACTTTATACTCTTACGCTGATCGGTTCGCGATGTAATTAAAATACTAATGGCAGCATTAACCTCAGTGGCAATAGGTTGGTTGCTAACAAACTGCACAATTAAATTTTCTGAATCAACTAGATGAGGATATTTTTCTTTCAAGCCGATATAAGCATTTGCTAGTTTTCTTAAGACAGAGTTGTCTCCCCTTTTTTTGGCTGATTGAGTTAAGCGGGAAATGCTCCAGTTTTGGCTGGGATTCGCTGAGGAATATTTGAATTGAGCAATCACAATTCGGGTGGGTATTCCAGTATCCTCATTACCGTAGTAAAAAGTGCAATCAACCCCATCCCATGTTTCAGGTGATTTTCCGCCTTCATCTTCAGATTGAAGACCCTCCACTGCAACCGCGTACAATCCGGTCTTTTTATCTAATAGAGATAACGCTTGGCGGAGTGCCCAAAGTTCGTGATAATCATCTCCTGCATTTGCACCGCGTGCGCCGCGATAATCAGCAATTGTCATAGAAAAATCACCTAAAGAAAGTTCCTCAAAATTCACTCACGATATGTTGTTGTTTATTTCTGTCGTAATTCACATTCAGCATTCTTTCTCTCCATAAGCTGCTTAGGCTAACATTTGGTACAAACACAAAAATATTGGCGTAATCTTACCTTCCTACACCCCACACCATTGCTGCCATGCTTTTCCGGTTCGTGGTTTGCCTTGTCAAACCTCATCACCTTCATCCCGTACCACTCTCACCTAAGCCGCTCATCAATGCTAGATAATGCTTACATCATATGTTCAAGTATTGCCAACAACCACTTTTCCATCACCAATCGAAGAGACGATTTCTGATAAAGCCTTAATGATATTTATTATTAGTCTCTGATCGCCCTTAAAATCCTTGTTGGGGGCTGACGCATCTTCACGACGCTCTGGGATCCTTAGCCAGGCATTGATCTCTATTTGCGCCGCAGGGATGGAATTTCGATGGCAAAACTTGACGATCGGCTCCCGATTAGCATTGCCCGCGCCTGCCAGTTGATTGTTATCATCCAGACGCGAAAGGCCACTTCCTGTTTCAGAGATCCCGTATTTTTCGAAAGCACTCACAATAATCTGTTTCTCTGGCCCAGAACAACTTTTGCCATGCAAAGTCCCTAAAGCGATCCCGAAATTCCTATCCATATTTGCACCGTGTAAGTCCAGCACAAAACGAATGTCGTTTTCTTGTATGATCTGTTGAAGAGCTTGCTTATAGGGGGCGGCAGAATCAGCATTGGGATCTGTTCTTGATTTACGACGTGCATAAATAACATGAGCACCCGTTCTATTGCCTATTAGCCTGGCTAACCCCGCTGTATATTCATCCTCCTCTTTATTTTCACCATCTCTGGTATGTACAGCTCCATGGGGGGCAGATAACAGGATGGGCATATTTCCTTTTATGTAGGCGTATTCCGGTTGATCGTCGTCTGCATACTCCTGATAGTGGATATCATTTTCAAATTCGACCAACTGCTCTAATGGATCTTTTTTTGTTTGTGCCATTCTTTCCACCATAACTATGCATTTGTGAAGTAACCGGATTAAGAAATTTTTCATCTCATCTTCTTCCAATCCACGCTCTTCCCGCCATGCTTTTCCTGTTCATGGTTTACCTTCTCAAATCCCATCACCATCTTCCCGCAGACTTCGCACTTATACAAACCGAAATCGGTTAATGTCGGCTGACCTGCAGGCGGATCGATCTCTTTTACCACCTTCGGTTGCGGTGTCGCTGGCAAAGGCGGCTTTACCGGTGCGGGAAGGTGGGTCTGAACTGCTGCTGGCCGGCTTTCCGATTTGGGTTGTGGTACTAAAATTGTTTCCTGTTTTTGCGATACTGCAGCATTTTGGGCTGGGTAGCCATCAGGGTTGCCAACTTCAACACCCTCCAAGCGATCCCAGGCCTCCAGCACCAGCCGGCGCGTGCGGTACTCGCCAAACTGTCGGATTTCCTTCTCTTTCAACACCCGGAAGGTCTCGCCGGGAAAATCGGAACCATAGACATCCTGTGGATCGAGGATATAGCGCAGTTCGTCTCGGTTTAATCCATAGAGTTTTGCGTAATAAGCATCTAATTCAGCGCGCAGTAAAGAACGGCGATTATCATCCCAGCGAAATGGTTCACTTAGGTAGCCTATGTCTTCGGCAAAGGGTTTCATGTCATAAGCAGAATAAACTAGCTCGAGAACACGAGGAATAATGAAATTTTTATCAGAGAGACTGTAATCATTTGGTAATAATGTTGGGAGTTGTTTAACAAAAAAGAAATTCATATTCACGCCAGCAATTTTTTGCCTAGCAATATAGTCAAAGGTTATCGAATTTAAATTTCCCAGAAGGCATGCTAATAAACTAGCATCCTCAATGGAAGACAATATTAAAGGCGCACTATTTCCCACCCCCACTATCGGTAAAATTGTAAAAATAGACGTACGTTCAGAAATACTACTCGTAATACCTCTGAATACTATGAACCACTTTCTTTGATATTCTCCAAGTTTCTCTATAACGTTTTTAAAAGGTATCCAATACTTAGGATAAGATGCGAAATTTGGATCGATTTTTTGTTCTTGGTTTGTTTGTGGCAAATTTCCTAAATTCAAATTAGCCTGCGTTGCTCCTTCGTATGTCCCATACCGATGATCAAAGTGTGAGAACATTTTGGCTTCGTAGAGTCTGG
>JBFMGN010000231.1:0-5740 GCA_040752435.1 Spirochaetota bacterium | reverse complement strand
GGCCAAAATCCCGGTTATTGAATCCGGAATAGAAGCGATGGCCGAGCTTATTGAAAGAAATATCCCTATTTGTGCAACGGAATGCTTTTCGATTTCTCAGACTATCGCTATATGCGACTTGTATGAACGCATATCAAAGAAAAAGGATAAGAGTCCCCCTTTCTTCATCACTCATATTACAGGTATCTTTGACGAAGAAATTAAAGCTTATGTTGAACGTGAGAAGGTGAATATCTCACCGAAGATAGCGCACGAAGCAGGGAGTATCGTGGCACGTAAGGCGTACCGGGTCCTCAAAGAACGTGGATACAGAGCAGCTTTACTGTGTGGCGGTGCCCGGGGTACTCATCACTTTACCGAGCTTGTTGGCGGGGATTTGCACGTGACCCTTAATTGGAGTACGATAGAGGAGCTCATTGCCTCTGGTAGTCAGGTCGTATCCAGAATTGATGTGCAGACTCCACAGGAGGTAATTGATGAACTCAGTAATAAGTTACCCGACTTTAAAAAAGCCTATTATGAGGACGGTCTTAAAACAAAGGATTTTAAAAATTTTGCCCCTCTACAGAGATTCCGAAACAATTTTTTGGAAGGGTGGAATCACCTTCTGAGAGAAATCGCGAACCTAAGGGAGAAACTGTCATGAGGCTTAAAACCATTAACATATGTTTGACTCAAGCACGTATCATTGATTTGTCCAAAAAGGTTGAACCTGGAAAAGCAACCGGTCCTTTTGAAACGGGTAATCGCAAGTACGAAATAGAGCCATTCACCTACCCGCCTGGAGAGCTTATGCATTACATTCAAATGGAGAGTCACATTTCAACCCATGTAGAAGCTCCAAATCATTATGTCACACCCCGGTATCAAAAGAAGGCGAAGGATATTAGTGAAATTCCGCTGGAAAGGTTCTTTGGTATGGCGATTTTTGTAAATTGTAAAGATCTCCCCGCGAGAACTGCAATTGGCATTGAGATACTGGAAAAAGCTAAAATTAAAAAGAACGATATTGTTCTATTTGGGAACTCCTCACACACTGAAGCACATCGATGCTATTTATCCAAAGAAGGCGCAGAATATCTTGTTCAGAAAAGTATAAAGATGGCCGGTATAGATGATACTGTATTTGGAGAGAATCCAGAGTTCAGACACAAGGTATTTGAAAACTATTTTACACATGACCTTTTATTAAAAAATGATATCCCCCTTATCGAAGGGCTGACCAATCTCGATCAATTAAGAAAAGAAAGATTCTTCTTTATTGGCATTCCAGCAAAAATGGGCGGCTTAGAGTCCTTTCCGATCAGGGCCGTAGCCATAGAGGTGCAGCCTGCATGAATCGATATTTTCAAGGTACAATACGTATTGGCTTAAGCCAGTTTCTTAAAAAAACGGAATCATCCAATGGCCGTTGAGGCTCTTTAAGCCCGCCACAGCCTTTACTCGCCTTAAAATTAAGGCTTTCTTTCTTGTAAAAGTTACCAAATTGTAATACATTTATTATTTAGAGGCAATTTCAAAAAGCAGAATTTATTAGCCCCCTTCGAGGGCTGGGAGCCAGGGCAAGCATATGGGGTAGCCACGGAAGCACACGGAAATAGGCGGAATGATGGACTATTCTATTTGCATTCTTCGCAGCTTGCGAAGAACTATAATCCAGCTCAGTTGCGGCTGCAAGCCGTAACTGGGATTGTTTATTAAGCCAAGAATTATTTAAATTATCTTTTTTCCGTGTCTTTCAGCCGATTCCGGGGCTTATATTTTGAAAGAACCTCATTCTATTGAGAAGGAGAATATTCGATGAAACGAGCTAGATGCCATTTTTTTGTTTTTTCTATAGTACTTATTTTGTCTCTTCAAGCTTTTCCAGTATTTGCAGCCGGTGGGAAAGAAGTCGTCCCTCCTCTTATTGATCTTAAAAAACCGGAGAGGGAGTATACTTCTCCCAAAAATGCCGATGGTGTTAAAGATACTTTAGAGCTGAATTTTGCAGTCACCGCAGATACGAAGATGGTGATAAAGTCATACCAGTTCAACGTGTATGACAAAGCCGGCACCCTGGTCTACTCGAAAATGGAGAAAGATGAGAGAAGGCAGGGCTTTTTTGACAGGCTCTTCGGTAACAAAAGGAATATCGGGCTTACCATGCCCTCCAGCCTTACGTGGGATGGGAAAGATAACGAGGGCAACTTTGTACCCGATGGAGACTATATCTATGAGCTTATTGTGTTTGACGATCAGGGAAATGTGGGAAAAACTGCCCCCTTGAAACTGACGGTCGACAATACCCCTCCGGCTATCACGGAACTATCTACGCCCTACTTCGTCTTTGCCCCCGGCGGCGAAGGAACCAGGACTACCCTTAAGATGGCGCAGAAAGGCTCTGTGGAAAATTTATGGGAGGGTTCGTTCAAAGATGCTGAGGGCAAAGAAGTCGCCTCCTTTTCGTGGAAAGACGGACCGCCCGAGGCTTTTTCCTGGGACGGTAAGGATCAGGCCGGCAACCTTCTTCCGGATGGTAAATATTCTTACGAACTGAAGGGGACGGATCTGGCAGGTAATACTGTCTTAAAAAAATTCGAGAAAGACATAACGATTAATACAAAAGCGGCTGTCATTACGCTGGCAAGCGACCTTAGTGCCTTTTCTCCCAAAAATGTGAAAAAACCGGCGCTTACATTCACACCAAGTGTTACCCTTGAGGAAGGAATTGTAAACTGGACACTCTCTGTCAGGAATGCGGCAGATCTGGAAGTAAGACTTATAAAAGGCCTGGGCAAACCACCGCAAACTATCGTATTTAACGGTCTGGATAACAAATCAAAACTTCTGCCGGATGGAAGCTATGCAGCTCTGTTTTCCATCCAGTATGAGAACGGCGAAATCCAGGAATCGAGACCGCTCGATTTTCTGATCGATACTATCCCTCCGGCGGCCGTTGTCGCGGTTGAGCCGAAATTTTTCTCACCGGACGGTGACGGGATCAAGGATACGGTTGAAATTACTGTACAAACCAGTTCGGAAGAGGCGTGGAACGGGATTGTCCAAAGTGATTCCGGGGCCAGGTGGGAATATAAGGATCTGCCCGGGCAACTGGATGATGTCTATACGTGGGACGGGGTGGATGAATACGGCAACATTGTTCCCGACGGAGTTTATACCGCCCAATTATTTACAACGGATAAAGCTGGCAATTACGGCGAATCAAAGCCTCTCCAGGTAACTGTCGATACGGCCTTCGGCACGGCCGAGCTTAAAGTATCGGAGCCCTATTTTTCTCCGAACAAGGATGGGAAAAAGGAGACTGTAAGAATCGTTACTAATGTAACCAAGACAGACAGGGTAGAAAGTGCAACTCTTACGGTACGTGACAGCGACGGCACCCCGGTACGGAGCGTTCAACAGGATAGAGTGCCCCAGGTTTTCGAATGGGACGGGTTGTCTACGATAAAACGAGTTGTTCCGGACGGAACGTATACCGTCGTTTTGGATGTCCTATACAGAAGCGGGCACCTTGTATCCGCCGCTCCGGTAACCGTTTATGTAGATACTATGTATCCGGCTATTGCACTTAAGGCGGACGACCTGCTGTTCTCCCCGGACGGGGATGGTGTTAAAGATACGATTACGATACGCCAGGAATCGAGTTTTGAAGACCTCTGGGAAGGAATCGGTTTAAATGCGAAAGGCGAGATAATCGGCCGGATTTCCTGGAAGGGGAACGCAGTGGATTTTGTATGGGATGGGAAAGACAGTACCGGGAAGGTTGTTCCGGATGGCACCTATATCTACCGGGTAAGTGCAACCGACCGGGCGGGGAATACGGTAACCGCCGATCTTAAAGGGATACGCCTCGCTACAAAGGTCGCTCCGGTTTCGGTAGTTACACTGGATAACGCTTTTTCTCCCAACGGCGACGGGTATAAAGATGAAGCCCGGTTCGATCTTACAGTTACTCAGACTGAGGGTGTGAAAGCCTGGAAGTTTGCCATAATCGAGGCGGACAATATTCCCGTTAAGGTATTCTCCGGTGACAGCCGGACACCTGTTCCAAGACGGATCACCTGGGATGGGAAAACAACTGAGGGGAGGGTAATTGACGGGAAATACTCGGCGATGTTGACCGTCGAATATGAGAACGGCGGTATATCCGAAGGCCGGACGGAAAAACCGGTTCTTTTAGACATATCACCGCCAAAATCCATCATCAGCATAACTCCGGAAAGATTTTCACCGGATGACGACGGTGTGAATGATGAAGTTAGGGTTCTTCTCGATGTAATGGATGAAAGTCCCATTGTAAACTGGACTTTGCAAATTCTCGATTCACGGGGAAGATTATTTAAGGATTTCAGCGGTTACGGTGAACCCCCCAAAGAAGGTTTTACCTGGAACGGTATCTCTATAAGAGGGGAACAGGTCGAATCCGCCGAGGACTACTCGCTGGTCTTTACCGTAGTGGATGACTTGAGAAACTCCATTTCCGAAAAAGCGGTTATTCCGGTCGATATCCTGGTAATAAAGGTCGGCGACAAATTGAAAATCCGAATTTCCAACATCCAGTTTGAAGCCAATACGGCCGACTTCATCTTCTTCGACACGGAAAAAGCCCAGAAGAATCTCAAAACAGTGCGAAAGCTGGCTGAAATACTGAACAAGTATCCGTCACACAGGATTGAAATCGAGGGACATGCAGTGATTGTGTATTGGGATAATCCAAAAAAGGCAAAGATCGAACAGGAGGAAGTGCTTATTCCGCTTTCGAGAAACAGAGCCTTTGAAGTGAAAAAAGCTCTCATCATTCTCGGGGTTGATGAAAAGCGGATGACGGTTACCGGACTGGGAGGTTCAGTGCCTCTCGTTCCCCACGGCGACCTCGAAAACCGCTGGATAAATAGAAGGGTGGAGTTCTTCCTGTTAAAGGATACCTATTAACTTTTACGCAGCCTCTGGGTTGTTAGATTATTTTAGTTTATAGTAGACGATGGATACAGTTTTAGAAATAATCCTATAAGAGATGGGTTTATTTTAATTCTGGAGACTTCCCAAGGAGGATTATTATGAAAATTGCGGATTTAAAGATCGGAACAAAACTGGTAGGAGGATTTCTCGTAGTTTCAATATTGGTGGCAGTGTGCGGGGTTGCCGGAATAATCATGGTCAGTAACGTGAACTCCGAGTTACATACTATTTCACATGAAAGGCTTCCGATTAAGGATGTCTCTATGGAGGCGGTCATTGCACTAATCACCGGTCGTGATGCCGCCGCGGAGTATCTGCTGAACACCGAAGGACTTGAAGAAATAGCGGGTGAGATTGAAATGAGTATCAGCCGCTTTGAAATGTGGACATCAATGGTAAGATATGGAACTGAAAGTGAAGAGTTCAGGAGCAAAGTTCCCGCCGAGATGTATACGAAGGATGGACACGGCATTGTCTCACCTCAAGGCTCGCAGGAAATGATTGCACTGGCAGAGGAGGCCGATAAGTATCACGCTATATTGATAGAAAGCGCCCGTACCCTGGTCAAAAATCATAACGAACGGGTAAAGTACAATTTTTATTATGAAGGTAAAAACTGGGATTTTGTTAATTTCCTTAATCTCGTAGAGCTGCAACACAAAAAATGGCTTGAGCAGCTCAACGAAGCGGCGGCTTCCAATACGGCCTTCACCGGGGAGACAGACCCGACGAAATGCTTTTTCGGAAGGTGGTACTATGCCTACATGATCGATGACGG
>JBFMGN010000230.1:0-5748 GCA_040752435.1 Spirochaetota bacterium | reverse complement strand
GAACGGAAGGGGTAAGCTGCACGCGACCGTTCGCTTCCCAGTATCGCGCCATCTTTTTCCGGTGATACGAGGGCGGAAGGCTGGGCTGATATAACCAGGCCTAAGGTTTTTATCCTGGGTAAATCCTCGGGGGATATCAGTTGAGCATGTTCTACTCTTAAACGCAGCCCAGTGACAGCCGGGTAGCGTTCACTCGCTTTTTCGACGGTATTTACCAATTCATGAACGGCTTTATCCCCTATAGCGTGGAATGCTATTTGCCTTTTTGCACGGGCTGCGGCTGTAACGATGAGGGATAACTTATCGAGTGGAAGATAAGGCATACCGAAATTGGCATCCTCGCCGTTGTAGGCTTCCTTAAGCCAGGCGGTCTTTGTAGAAAAGGTTCCGTCAAGAAAGTATTTCCGCGGTCCCTGCCTGACCCAGGTTCCATGGAACGGCTTAAGCTCCATCCAGGCTGCCAGAAAAGGTTTGATTCCTAAAGACCAGCAGGAGATCCTTAAGGTAAGGCTCCCCATCCTGGCATAACGGACGTATTCCCCGGCCGTGAAAGGAACCCAGGTATTGTCCTGGACAGAGGTAATGCCGTTTTCCCTGAACATTTGCAGAGCGGAGTCCAGAAGCTTTCTCCGCACCTGTTTATTGAAGTTCATTTCCATGAAGCGTCGCGTATGCAGGGGGGTGGCTGCCATATCCTGCAATATGCCGGTTGGCTCATTGTTTGAATCCCTTAAAATCCTTCCGCCGTCCGGGTCCGGAGTGGAACTATCGATCTTAAGTTGTTTTAAAACGAGGGAGTTAACCCATGCCCCGTGTCCCGAATATTGCAATAGTACAACCGGATTTTCGGGAAAGGCGTTATCCAGCAGTTTTTTATCCGGGTCCCGGCAAGCGGTGTAATCCCAGCCGCTCCCGCTGATAAGGTCCCCAGGCCGGGCATCCTGGTAGCGGCTTTTAAGAAAGTCAACTATCTCCCGGCCGGATTTTCCAGAGAGATCAGGCATCATTAAATGGTCCGCCCCTGCCAGGAGATGCACATGATCGTCGTTAAAACCGGGAACAAGAGTTTTCCCTTTCAAATCGATAACGGAGAGGTTTTTCCCTGCGCCTGAAGCCTGGACAAACTGAGAAGCTTCCCGAGCAGAACCGACGAATTTAATCCTGTCGCCTGATACGAACACTGCTTCCGCCCTGGGCATGGAGTCGTCCATTGTTATTACACGGACATTGGTAAAAAGCAAATCATCCATAACTTCATAGATTATAATACAGATAAATCATCTTGGCACAGGGGAATTTGCCGGGCTATCGCGCATGGTACGGCCTTCGGCCGTCAATGTTGCTCTTCCACGTTATCCCAGAAAGTTCTTACGATTGGGTAAAAATAACACTTTATTCAATATTAAATTTATGGCATACTACAGTCACAGTGTTAAGCTGAAAATGCTTAAATGAAGGAGATACTTTCTATGGCGAAAATTAATTTCGGCGGAGTGGAAGAAGAGGTCGTTACCAGGGATGAGTTTCCCTTAGAGAAAGCCCACGCAGTGCTTAAAAACGAAGTAATAGCGGTCATCGGGTACGGCGTCCAGGGGCCGGCCCAGGCGCTCAATATGCGCGATAACGGTTTCAACGTCTTAATCGGTCAATCAGCCAGGTTTAAGAGAGAGTGGGACAAGGCCATTAAAGACGGATGGGTCCCCGGCAAGACGCTGTTCGAAATCGAAGAAGCCGCAAGGAAAGCTACCATCATCCAGTATCTGATTTCCGATGCCGGCCAGAAGGCAGTGTGGCCGGCTCTTAAACCCTGCCTTAATAAGGGCGATGCGCTCTATTTCTCCCACGGTTTTTCCATCGTGTTCAAGGGACAGACCGGGGTGATCCCGCCGGAAAACATCGATGTCATCATGGTGGCGCCCAAGGGGTCCGGGGCGAGTGTAAGGACCAACTACCTCGACGGAAGCGGGATCAACTCCAGTTACGCCGTGTTCCAGGACTACACGGGCCGTGCCAGGGAGCGTACCCTGGCGGTGGGTATCGCCATCGGATCTGGATACCTGTTTCCGACTACTTTTCAGCACGAGGTCTTAAGCGACTTAACCGGGGAACGCGGCGTACTCATGGGTGCCCTGGCAGGCATTATGGAGGCCCAGTACGATGTCCTCCGTGAAAACGGCCACACTCCCAGTGAGGCGTTCAACGAGACGGTTGAGGAGCTGACCCAGAGTTTGATCCGTCTGGTGGGCGAGAACGGCATGGACTGGATGTACTCGAACTGCAGCACTACCGCCCAGCGCGGCGCCCTGGATTGGAAACCAAGGTTCAAGGCAGCCACCCTCCCGGTCTTCAAGGAACTCTACCGGTCGGTTGTCTCAGGCAAGGAAACCGAGATCGTTCTAAGGGTGAACAGTGCCCCCAATTACCAGGAAAAGCTCGATGAAGAACTTAAGGCAATCCGTGAATCGGAAATGTGGCGGGCCGGAGCTGCGGTCCGCTCCTTAAGGCCGGAAAACTGGAAAAATAAGCAGGCTTAAGACATGGCAATCCCTCTAAGAAGCAGCATTACCACCACCGGCCGCAGGATGGCAGGCGCGCGCAGTCTCTGGCGGGCAAACGGCATGCAGGAGGCTCAGTTCGGAAAACCGGTCATCGGAATTGCCAATTCCTTTACTCAGTTCGTGCCCGGCCATGTGCACCTCCATGAAATCGGACAACGGATAAAGAGAATTATCGCAGAGCAGGGTTATTTTGCAGCGGAGTTCAACACCATTGCCATAGACGACGGGATCGCAATGGGTCACGACGGCATGCTCTACTCCCTACCCTCCCGCGAGCTCATCGCCGACAGCATCGAGTATATGTGCAATGCCCATAAGGTTGATGCGCTTGTGTGCATCAGCAATTGTGACAAGATTACCCCCGGGATGCTTATGGCATCCATGCGTCTGAATATCCCGACCATCTTTGTATCCGGCGGCCCGATGGAAGCCGGGGTTTTGGGGGAAAAGAAGTACGACCTCATAGACGCAATGGTCCTCGCGGCCGATTTAAGTATCTCCGATGAGGAAATAAAGCGGATCGAGATAAATGCCTGCCCGACCTGCGGTTCCTGTTCCGGCATGTTCACTGCCAACTCGATGAACTGCCTGAACGAAGCCATCGGGTTAGCACTGCCCGGTAACGGCACCATCGTCGCCACCCATATAAGGCGCGTTGAATTATTCGAGACTGCCGCCCGGCGGATCGTTGCCATGACGAATCAGTACTACGGAAGCGAGGACCGTACAGTTTTGCCCAGGTCCATCGCCACGCGGCCGGCATTCCTTAATGCAATGTCCTTAGACATCGCTATGGGTGGTTCAACCAACACGGTTCTCCACCTCCTGGCAATAGCCCAGGAAGCGAAGGTCGACTTTACCATGCAGGACATCGATCATCTGTCAAGAAAGATCCCCTGTCTCTGTAAAGTTGCCCCGAGCTCGCACTACCATGTTGAGGATGTAAACCGGGCAGGGGGGATTCTCTCCATTATGGGTGAGCTGGATCGGGCCGGACTTCTCGATACGAATGTTCATCGGGTTGACGGTCTTAAGCTCAAGGAAGCCCTCAATCGATACGATATCATGCGGGACACCGCAGAGGCGTCGATTGAGATCTTCAAGGCTGCACCGGGCTTAAAAGGGAGAAACCTGGTAATGGGTTCTCAATCTGAAACCTGCGCCGAACTGGATCGCGACCGTACAACCGGTTGTATCCGCGACCTGAAGCATTGCTATACCCCCGACGGCGGGCTTGCGGTTCTCTACGGGAATATTGCCGAGAACGGGTGCATCGTAAAAACCGCGGGGGTAGACCCCTCGATATTCACCTTCTCAGGCAAAGCCATTGTTTTCGAGTCCCAGGAGGAGGCCTGCGACGGCATCTTAAGCGGAAAAGTACATCCCGGTAATGTGGTGGTGATCCGGTATGAAGGTCCGAAGGGCGGCCCCGGGATGCAGGAGATGCTCTACCCAACCTCCTACATCAGGTCGGTGAAGCTGGACAAGGAGTGCGCCCTTTTAACCGACGGTCGTTTCTCCGGCGGATCTTCCGGCCTCTCGATCGGGCATATCAGCCCGGAAGCGGCGGCAGGCGGGGCGGTTGCCCTGGTCCGTGACGGAGATACCATTGAGATCGACATTCCGGCCCGCAGTATCAAGGCCGCCCTTTCAAATGAAGAGTTTAAGCGGCGGCGCCGGGAGGAACAGAAGAGGGGCAATGCAGCCTATACACCCAGGAAACGGCAGCGTGAAGTGCCGCCCGCACTGAAGGCGTATGCCCTTCTTTCAACTTCCGCGGATAAAGGTGCAGTGCGGGTTGTGCCTTAAGTAAGCGGCGGCCCTGGAGGATTTCCGATTTTCCGATGAATAGGGAAAAAGACTTGATTTTCGAACTTGATCGAGTATCTCTGCGCGTGCGTGACAAGAAGATCCTCGAGGATACAACCTGGAAGGTGATGCGCGGCGAGCATTGGGCGGTGCTGGGTCCCAACGGAGCGGGCAAGTCAACCCTCGTTCGCTGCTTAACCGGCGATACACCGGTGATTAAAGGGCGGCTTAAGCGGGGCAGCTCCTCCTCCAGGGGGAAGAGCGTTGGGTACGTCTCTTTTGAGCTTGAGCAGGAGGTTCTCAGGCGTGAGTACGACCTGGATGATTGTCGTCACTTCCGGGGTGCACCCGACTCCTTTAAGACGGTGGCTGAATTCCTCAAGGTGAACGGTGAACCGTTCCGGTTTCAGTCTATAAAATTCATGGGCCTGGAAGAACTGATCGATCGGAGCTTGCGGTTTCTCTCGTCAGGAGAACTGCGCAAAGTGTTTATCGCCCGGGCGTTGAGGAGGAAACCGGAACTGCTCATTCTGGACGAGCCTTTCGACGGCCTCGATGAGAGCTCCAGGCAGGTGCTTACGGACGGGCTTAGAAACCTGGCGCAAAGCGGAGTGGGCCTCATCCTGGTAACCCATCGAAAGGACGAGATATTCCCCGAAATTTCCCATGTCATATGTGTAAAAGACGGAGCCGTATTCGCCCAGGGCAGCCGGCTTAAGATGCTTAAACCGGGAAATCTGCATAAACTGTACAGACTACCTGCCAAGGAGTCCGCGGGGACCCATGCGATTTGCCGGAAGCGCGGTGTGAACGGCACCCCGCGGATTCTCGTCGAATTTCGGAATGTAAGTGTGGATTACGACGGGCGAAAGGTCATCTCGAATCTGTCATGGAAGCTTAAGGCAGGCGAAAACTGGTGTATCCTTGGGCCCAACGGTTCGGGTAAAACGACAATCCTCAATCTGATTACGGTTGAGAATCTTAAGGCCTACGCCAATGATATCCGGCTTTTCGGCCGCCCCCGGGGTGAGGGTAAGTCAATCTGGGATATACGGCGGCGAATCGGGATCCTGACCCAGCATTTACAGACCCGCTACAGAAAAAATCTTTCCGTACGTGAGGTAATACTCTCCGGTTTCTTTGACTCTATTGGGCTTTACAGACGGTACTCCGGCGACGAGGAGCGGAGGGCTTTGGAAACCGCCCGCGCCCTCAAAATCGAGCATCTTAAGGAAATGCCGTTCAACGATCTCTCTTTCGGGGAACGCCGGCTGGTGCTGATTGCCCGTGCCCTTGTAAAGTCTCCGGAGCTTTTAATTCTCGATGAACCTTTACACGGTCTCGACCCCGTAAACAAAGCAAGGGTACTCGAAGCGGTGAA
>JBFMGN010000023.1:0-14286 GCA_040752435.1 Spirochaetota bacterium | reverse complement strand
AATATCCACGAAATAATACGGGATCTCGCCGAGAACAAGGGAATGGGAATCTTAATGATTTCCGACGAAATCCTGGACGTACAGGAGAATTGTAACCGTATACTGGTTATGTCAAAAGGTAAAATTGTGGCTGAAATAGAGGAGGCCGCTAAAATCACCGAGGAAGAACTGCTCAATTTAGTAAGCGGCAAAGAAGGTGATGGGGTAAAGAGTCGATGAATACTTTTTTAAAACGGAATGAAGCCTATCTTTTTATGATCCTTGTCGTTTTTTCGCTTGTAATTACCATTATCAATCCATCATTTCTGAGCCTGGAAAACCTGTTCGATCTGCTGAGGAGCAGCGCGGGTATGGCCATTCTTGCCATAGGGGTTTTTATTGTGCTGCTTTCAGGCGGCATTGACGTTTCTTTTACGGCGATTGCCATTTGCGGTCAATATATCGCCGTGAATACATTAATCGCCACCGGAGTTGATAACCTGTTGCTTGCATTTTTAATATCCGTGACTGTCGGTGTCCTGCTCGGCGCGGTTAATGCCGTGTTTATTTCGCTCTTTAAGCTGCCGACCTTGATTACCACCCTCGGCACATTGAGTTTATTTCACGGCCTGCTGCTGGAGTTTGTCGGTACAAAATCCATCAATACCGGGCAATTACCGGATTGCTTTAAAATCTTCGGAAGCTTCGATCTCATCACTATGAGCAGGGCTGACGGGACTCATTACGGTCTTTCGATTTATGCGCTGATCCTGCTGCTGGTTGTTCTGGTCAGTTGGATAATACTCCGTTACACTATCTTAGGCCGCGGGATTTATGCCATCGGCGGAAATTTCGAGGCCGCGCAACGAGCGGGGTTTAATATTATCCGCATTCAATTTTTTATTTACTGTTACGTAGGTTTCCTGGCTGGAATCATGGGAATCATGCACCTTTCTCTTATTCGTTACAGTAATCCGAATTATATTGTCGGAACCGAGCTAAGCGTTATTGCCGCCGTTGTTCTGGGCGGCACCCGGATTACGGGCGGCACCGGGTCTTTTGCAGGTACCTTGCTCGGTGTGGCAATGATTACGATTCTGGAAAAGAATCTTGTTTTTATCGGACTATCATCCTACTGGCAGCAGTTTTTTATCGGAGTAATTATTGTTATCAGTGTCAGTATCACCTATTTACAGAACAGAATCCAAAGCAGGAGAAAATTGATCTTCGTACGGGATGTTTAAAGGTTTTTTAAAACGAGATAAAAATAGAGGAAAAAATAAGACGGTGTTCACAAAAATCAAAATAACAAAAAACCTGATACTCTTTATTATCCTCATGGCTGTGACGGGAATTATTTCACTATTCCTGCCGAATAAATTTTTGACATTGATAAACTTTCAATCTATGGCCAGTCAAATCCCTGAATTCGGCATTCTGGCTATTGCCATGATGCTGGCCATGATAACCGGCGGAATTGATTTGTCGGTCGTGTCGATTACAAATTTCACGGGTGTAATTTCCGCTTTGATTCTTGTATACCACACTACCGCGGCAGCCGCGGGAATCCCCGTAGGTGTGATTATTCTTCTGGCGATTTTAGCCGCGATCCTGACTTCGGCGATATGTGGATTTCTAAACGGTTTAATCATTACACTCGCAGGGGTTCCGCCCATTCTGGCAACTCTGGGCACCCAGGGATTATTCCTCGGCCTGGCTATCATTATAACCAAAGGCTATAGTATCCTGGGTTTTCCCGAGGAGTTCCTTTTTATTGGAAGCGGTACTCTTTTTTTTCTCCCAATCCCTTTTATCTTATTCATTTTAGTCGCTCTTCTCATTGCCTTGCTCTTAAGAAAATCTGTCCAGGGTTTTAGAATGTATATGCTGGGATCCAATCCGATCGTCGCCCGATTCTCCGGCGTGAACAATACACTGGTTCTGCTGAAAACATACATAATGACAGGCTTACTCGCCGGAATCTCTTCGATTATCATGATTTCACGGGTAAACTCCATGCGGCCGGGTTACGGTTATGCCTACTTACTGCAGGCGATTCTCGTAGCGATACTCGGCGGCACAGATCCTCGGGGAGGGTTCGGGAATGTCCCTGGCGTTGTTATGGGTATTATTATCCTCCAGGTTTTGCAGAGTGGATTAAATATATTGGCATTCAGCCCTTTTTTCAAAAAGTTTATCTGGGGGATGATGTTGCTGCTCATCATGGTTCTTAACTACCTGCTGTCGAAGTATGGTCATAAACGAAAACCGGTTCGAGTAACGGACTGAAGGGTTTAACATACCCCATCGCGGTGTGCGCCGCAATGGACTTTGTTATATTTATTAAGATATTTTAATCAGGAGTGGGGAAATGAAAAAGTTTATAAATAAACCGGAGAAATTTGTTGATGAGATGCTTGAGGGAATAGTCCTGGCGCATCCTGATAAACTTACCTATGTGGAAAATGATCTCCATTGTATCGTTAAAGCCGGCGGGAAGAAGAAAGGGAAAGTGGGGCTTGCGACGGGGGGTGGTTCAGGTCATCTGCCCCTTTTTCTGGGATATGTCGGCGAGGGTATGCTGGATGGTTGCTCTGTCGGTGGTGTCTTCCAGTCACCGAGTTCGGAACAAATGTTGAACGTTACTAAAGCAATTGATACCGGTGCCGGAGTGCTCTATATTTACGGCAATTACGGCGGCGATATTATGAATTTTGATATGGCCGCGGAGATGGCGGAGATGGAAGGCATCACGGTAAAATCCCTTGCAGCCGGCGATGATGTCGCCTCCGCGCCGAAAGGCAATGAGGGGAAGCGGCGGGGTGTGGCCGGGATCTTTTTTATCTATAAAACAGCCGGTGCGAAGGCGGATGAACTGGCAAGCCTCGATGAAGTAAAACGGGTGGCCGAAAAAGCGGCGGCAAACATCAGAACGATCGGTGTGGCAACCACGCCGTGTATTGTACCGGAAGTAGGGAAACCGTCTTTCACAATCGGCGAAGATGAAATGGAAATCGGCATGGGTATTCACGGTGAACCGGGAATACGCAGGGGAAAGTTGAAGCCTGCTGATGAAGTTGTTCAGGAAATGATGAAAGCAATCCTGGAAGATCTCCCTTATAAAAAAGGCGATGAAGTCGCTGTACTCATCAATGGACTCGGTGCTACACCGAAGGAAGAAATGTACGTCATCTATAGAAAAAGCCATGTGATCTTAAAAGAAAACGGTCTTGCCGTGTACCATGTTTATGTGGGGGAATTTGCCACCTCAATGGAAATGGCCGGTTTTTCAATCTCGTTAATCAGGCTGGATGAAGAACTTAAGAGCTTGCTCGCTCGCCCGGCCGGTACGCCGTTTTTTGAACAGGCGCAACTGGCCACGTGAGGAAGATCGAATGGAACGCCTTTGTAAAAAAGACATCCTGTCCATTTTATATACAATAAGAAAAATAATGGAGGATAATAAGGAATTCCTGATTCAGCTCGACAGCACAATGGGAGATGGAGATCTCGGTCTTACCATGACAAAGGCCTTTATCGCCGCGGATGAAGAATTAAAGAAGAGTGAGGAAAGTGACATCGGTAAGCTTCTCATGAAAGCGGGGACGACGATCGCAAAGGCGGCGCCGTCCACTATGGGGACATTGGTTGCAACCGGATTCATGCGGGGTGGGAAAGCTTTAAGCGGCAAAGAGAACTTAACCACCAGCGATCTGGCCGATTTTTTTCAGGCGTTTGTAAACGGCGTGATGGAACGCGGTAAAGCGAAACCCGGTGAGAAGACAATCATCGATGCACTAAAACCGGCGGCCGATGCGCTTTCAGCCGCGATTTTAAAGACTCCCAGGGAAGCGTTATCGGATGCGCTGGCTGCGGCCGAGAAAGGGTTGGAAGCTACCAAGAATATGATTGCCCGGCACGGGCGCATTGCGTATTACCAGGAGCAGGCCAAAGGAAAGCAGGATCCAGGGGCAACCGCCGGTGTTTTTATCGTTAAAGGTTTTTATGAGGGAGGTGACAGATGATATATAGACGTTTGGGTTTAAGTGGATTAATAGTGAGCGCCGTTTCCCTCGGCACAATGCAGTTTGGGAAAAAAATGAACATGGGCGCGCTTGATCAGGATGCCACAGATAAAATGGTTAAGTTTGCATTGGATAAAGGGATCAATTTTATCGATACTGCCGATGTTTATAGTCTGGGTGAGAGTGAGACTCTCCTTGGAAATGCTCTGAAAGGCATCCGGCCGGAGATTGTCCTGGCTACAAAAGTCCGGCTGCCCATGAGCGATAATTTTAACCGGAGCGGAGCTACCCGGGTAAATATTATGCGGGGTATCGAAAGCAGCCTTAAACGTCTTCAGACGGACTATATCGATCTATACCAGATCCATGGCTGGGACAGCAATACTCCCCTGGAAGAGACCCTGAGAACCCTCAATGACCTGGTACGGCAGGGTAAAGTGCGCTATATCGGGTTGAGCAACTATTTGGCCTGGCAGGCTGCCGCGGCCCTCGGTCTCCAGGAACGGGAAAATCTGGAGAAATACGTAACCGCTCAGCTTCATTACAGTCTTGTGGAACGCGGGCTTGAAGATGAGTGGCTCTCTTTCGCAGACTATTATAAGATGGGTATTCTGGTTTGGAGTCCATTAGCCGGCGGATTTTTATCTGGAAAATATGATCGTAAAAACCCGCCTCCCGGCGGTTCACGGTTTGCAGAAGCCGGTCCGTTTGTGCCGTTTGATAAGGAAAAGGGGTATCGCATTGTCAATGTCCTTAAAAAGGTTGCAGCGAGACATGCTGCAAGTCCCGCGCGGGTGGCCCTGGCATGGGTGTTAAGCAAGCCCTCGATAAGCAGCGTAATAATCGCTGCCCGAAAAATCGAACATCTCGACGATAACATCCGCGCGGTGGATCTCAAACTATCGGTTGAGGATATTCGTAAGCTCGATGCTGTCTCAGATCCCGGCGTACCTTATCCTAAATGGATGGTTTTACAGCTCGATGCCGCCGAAGATCCGCGGCCAAAAGTTCTCTATCCGGAACGGTATCAAGATGGCGGCCCGTGGCAGGATCTGCGGGGAACGAGATGGAACGGGTAATATCGTCTTATATATTGGGAATTGATGCAGGTACCGAGAGTATCAGGGCAGCGGTTTTCAATGAGCGGGGGGTTTGTCTTGGATTCGGTAAAGGCAATTGCAGCAATATTCATGCCCGCCCCGGCTGGGCGGAGCAATCAATTCAACAGTGGGAAGAATCGATTGTCAAGGCAATCCAGGCAGCACTGGCGAGCAGCGGTGTTCGAGGCGATGACATAACCGGGATCGGCATTGATGGAACGAGCTGTACTATTGTTTTTCTTGATGAGAACAAGAAGCCTTTAAGAAATGCTATTATGTGGATGGACGTGAGGGCTTTTACCGAGGCGGAGGAAATAGCGGCGACAAAAGATTCCGCCTTGAAATATGTAGGTTTCGGTAATGTATCGCCCGAATGGTTCCCGTGTAAAGTTCTCTGGATAAAACGGCATGAACCCCGTGTTTACGAACAGGCAAAAACCATCTTCGAACAGACTGACTGGCTTGCTTTTAAACTAACAGGCGAGATTACAGGAAATATCAATACCACCTCGGTCAGATGGTTTTACGATTCCTCACAAAATGGGTTTCCAAAATCTCTGTATGAACGAGTGGGATTAGAAAATATTTTTGAAAAACTCCCGGACAGAATTCTACCCCTTGGAGAAGTCGTCGGCGCATTAACCCAAGAAATGGCCGAGGCAACCGGTTTAAAAAAAGGTACTCCCGTTGCAGCCGGAGGTGCGGACGCGTTTGTGGGGATTATTGGATTAAACGCCTTAACGCCGGGCTCTTTGGCGTTAATAACCGGTTCATCGCAATTGCAGTTGGGCCTCATGGACAAAGAGCTTCACGCCAGGGGTTTATTCGGGTCGTACCCGGATGCCGTGCTTCCCGGCTACCATACTATTGAAGCCGGGCAAATCTCAACCGGTTCGGTATTAAAATGGTTTAAAGATAATTTTACTAATTCGGGAATAGAAGATACGGCAAAGCGAAAAGGTCTTGACGTATACCAGGTATATTCCGAAAAAGCGAAGGGAATACCTCCCGGTTCGGAAGGGCTTATTGTACTGGAACACTGGCAGGGGAATCGTACTCCCTGGGTGGATGGGAGCTCCCGCGGTGTTATCCGGGGGTTGACACTTCATCATACCCCATACCACGTATTCAAAGCTTTAATGGAAGGGGTTGCCTACGGAACCGCTGTAATACTGAAAATAATGGAAGAGAAGGGGGTTGAAATCAAGGAGATGATAGCCTGCGGCGGAGCAACACAAAGTGACCTCTGGATGCAGATTAACGCCAATGTTACCGGGAAAACAATCCTTATTCCTGAAGAACAGCAGGCTGTTGTGCTGGGTTCGGCGATACTGGGTTCGGTTGGTGCCGGTATGTACGGTTCCATCAAGGAAGCAGCCGGTGAAATGGTTCATATTAAAACAAGGTTCGATCCGGATATGGTCGAATTAGATGCATACGCATTTTACGTAGATCAGTATATAAGAACGTACGAATGTCTTAAAGAAGAATCGCGAAAAATGGTATCGCATCTTAAGCCGTATTAGCCGATAAGGAAATAAAAGTGAAGCATTTGGAAACTCAGAAGTCAAAGCTCTACCATATGCTGCTTATACGGTTTTTCGAGCTGAAAATCTCGGAAGCCTTTGCCTACGGTAAACTGGCTGGTACAATGTTTCACCTTTCCGTGGGGCAGGAAGCAACATCGGTCGGCATGATCAGCGCCTTAAGGGAAGGGGATTACATCCAGAGTCATCATAGAGGTCATGGGCACATGATTGCGCTTGGTGCCGATATAAAGAAAATGATGGCGGAGATGTTCGGCCGGGTCGACGGTTATTGCAAGGGCAAAGGCGGATCCATGCATATTGCCGATATCAAGCTGGGTAATTTAGGGGCTAACGGTATTGTTGGTGCCGGAATCCCGATAGCTACCGGGGCCGCCCTTGGGGTTAAGTACAGAGGAACTGATCAGGTCGTCATGTGTTTTTTCGGTGAAGGTGCCTCACTGGAGGGCGAATTCCACGAGTCCCTGAATTTTGCCGGATTGCATAAACTCCCTATCGTCTATGTTATCGAAAATAACCAGTACTCTTTGTCTACATCGGTTAAAAGGGCAGCCGCGGTCGATGATCTTTCCAGCCGGGCGCAGGCTTACAATATGCCCGGCCGCCGTATCAACGGTATGGATGTAGAAAAGGTTTCAGAAGCGGCAAAAATCGCGGTCGAGCATGCGAGAAGCGGGAAGGGACCTTACCTCCTGGAAAGCCTTACATATCGGTACTACGGACACTCGAGGAGTGATGCAGCGCCTTACCGCACAAAAGAAGAAGAAGAACAATGGAAAGCGAAAGATCCCATTGCCAGTTTTAAAAAGTATCTGATCGAAACCGGAAGCTTGTCGGTGGAGGAATATAACCAGATGGAAAAAGAAATTGACCGGACATTGGAGGAGGCCGTGGCTTTTGCCGATGGAAGCAGTTTTCCGGATATCTCGGAAATCTACAGTGATATTTATTCCGTCCGGTAATTTAGAGGAATATGAGTCGACAAATCACATATCGTGAAGCCCTGGGTGAAGGAATACGAGAAGAGATGCTTAAAGATGACTCGGTTTTTCTGCTGGGTGAAGATATCGGGTTATACGGCGGCGCTTATAAAGTGACGAAAGGACTGTTAGAGCTTTTTGGTGAACGGCGGGTAATCGATGCCCCTTTGTCGGAGGCTTTGATAGTGGGCGCCGGTGTCGGGGCGGCCCTCATCGGCCTTCGCCCCGTGGTGGAGATCATGTATATAGATTTCGCCACCCTGGCTTCGGATCAGATAATAAATCAGGCGGCGAAATTCCATTTCATGACCGGAGGGAATGTCAAAGTGCCGATGGTTATCCGCACGCAGCAAGGGACTGGCAGGTCGGCTGCGGCTCAGCACTCACAGTCCCTGGAAACCTGGTACGCTCATATCCCGGGGCTGAAAGTGGTTCTCCCTTCCACCCCATACGATGCCAAAGGGCTTATTAAAGCCGCCATTCGGGATGATAATCCCGTAATGTTTATTGAGCACAAAGGCTTGTATACGTTAAAGGGTGAAGTACCCGCGGAAGATTATACTATTGAAATTGGGAAAGCTGACATTAAGAAACAGGGGAAAGATATCACAGTTCTGACCTATTCAAAGATGGTTCATGCGTGTCTTAATATTGCTGCGGAATTGGAGAAAAAAGGAATACTCTCCGCCGAGGTAATCGACCTGCGGACTATCCGGCCCCTGGATGAAGACACAATCAAGGCTTCCGTAAAAAAGACGAACAAGGTATTGATTGTCACCGAGTCAAATAAAACCGCCGGCATGAGCGCGGAACTCTATGCAAAATCCTGCGAACTTGTACCGGGGATAAGCCGGGCAGTACGCCTTGCCGGTAAAGACACAGTCCTGGCATGTTCTCCGGTTTTGGAACAGTATTCGGTTCCCTCCGAAGATGAAATAAAACAGGCAATGGTTGCAGTTGCTTCCTGAAAAAGAAGGAGTGAAACAGGATGGTTAGAAACGTAATTATGCCTTTGCTGGGTGAGACAATGGAAGAAGGAACGATAGTAAAATGGCGGAAGGCTATAGGAGAAAAAGTTGAAAAAGGGGAGATTTTATTGGAGGTTGAATCCGATAAGGCAGTTTTGGAGGTTGAGTCTTTTTTCTCCGGTTTCCTAAGAACTATCCTTCATAGTGAGGGTGAAACTGTGAAAGTCGGCGAGCCGATAGCCTTGATAACGGATACACCCGGCGAGTCGCTGTCCTGATAATTGTTGTGGTTTTTTAACGGATCGATCAATGTTACTATTTACCATCAAGAGTAATAAATATTACGGGAAATTAATAGTTTCCCTTAACTTTTGGGTGGATTATTAAGTATAATATACGTATTAAACTTATATTTTATATGGAGGACTGCTATGGCTGATAAGAACAATAAGGTAAAAGAAAATGTACCCGGCCCGTATTACGTGGATACGGATTGTACGGCTTGCGGTTTATGCACCGATGATGCTCCCGCTAACTTCGCCTTAAATAGTGATGAATCCAGTGCGTATGTAAAAAAACAACCGGAAAATGATTCTGAAAAAAAAGATTGTGAAAATGCCCTGGAATCCTGTCCCGTAACAGCAATAGGGAATGATGGCTGAAAGTTTTTATATAAAAGTTTAGCGATTGGTTTACCAGTCGACTATAATATTTATACGGCAATGATTTTATTGAATCCAGGAACAATAAGAGGAGAAGCACATCATGAAACTACAAGTAAAGAATAATGTTTACTGGGTGGGAAAAACAGACTGGGATATTAGAAAGTTTCATGGCGATGAATACTCCACCCGCAGAGGATCAACATATAATTCGTACCTGGTAAAAGAGGAAAAGACAGCGATTATAGATACAGTCTGGCTGCCCTTTGCCAGGGAGTATGTAGATAATCTTTCCAGGGAAATCGATTTAAATAAAATTGATTACGTCATCGCCCCCCATGCGGAAATTGATCACAGCGGTGCATTACCGGAGTTGATGAGTCGCCTTCCCGAAGGTACGCCTGTATATTGCACTGCGAATGGCATTAAATCTTTCAAAGGGCACTACCATAAAGATTGGAATTTCAAAAGTATTAAAACAGGCGAGCAGCTTAAGCTGGGCGCAAAAGACCTGGTCTTTATCGAAGCGCCGATGCTTCATTGGCCGGACAGTATGTTCTGTTATCTTACAGGCGACAATATACTATTCTGTAACGATGCTTTCGGCCAGCATTACGCAACGGAGTCTATGTTCAACGACCTTGTCGATCAGAACGATCTATTCGAGGAATGTCTCAGGTATTATGCTAATATCCTTACACCTCTCAGTACCCTCGTAAAGAAGAAGATTGAAGAGTTTCTCTCCCTGAAACTTCCTCTGGATATTATCTGTACAAGCCATGGGGTTATATGGCGGGATAACCCGGCACAAATTGTGCAGAAGTACCTGGAATGGGCGGATGGTTATAAGGAAAACCAGATTACGATCATCTATGATACCATGTGGAATGCCACCAGGGTTATGGCGGAGAATATAGCCAAGGGAATAAGGGCAGTTGATGGAAAGGTGAAGATTAAACTTTATAACAGTTCTAGAACAGATAAAAACGACATTATAGTGGAGATATTTAAGGCAAAAGCCGTACTTTTCGGTTCCTGTACAGTTAACAAAGGTATATTAACCTCCATAGCCGGATTGCTTGAAGAAATAAAAGGGCTGGCCTTTAAGGGGAAAAAAGCCGCGGTTTTCGGTTCTTACGGATGGAGCGGGGAAGGAGTTAAAATTATGAAAGAACGGCTGGCTGAATCGGGTTTTGAAGTTATTGATGAGAGCCTTAAGCTTCTCTGGCAACCGGATGAGGACAGTCTTTCCCAGTGTGTGGAGTACGGGAAGAAGGTTGCAGAGATATTTTAAGGTCGCAATTTTCATTTTCTTTTCTTGTTTCTGCACAATCTCGGAAACCAACCTGGCACCCTCCTGATGTAAGGTTCCCATTCCTGTCCAAATTCCTTTGCCAGAACCTGATCTTCGCGCCTGGCCCTGAAAGGAAGACCAGACATGATAAAAGCGTAGATGGCCATGGTCCAGGTCCGATATAAAAATAATCCTCCTACAAAAAACCCAGTTGCTATAAGTGTAATGGGCCAATTAAGGAGAGCGTTGGCTGCACCTTCTGTGCGTCCGATCTGCCGGTAACGAGAGCGAAGCAAGCCCCCCAAAGCGATTACCAGCGTTAGTATTGCACATGTTGCGAGAATTCGGCGAACCAGCAACTCAATCTGAATAGAATCCATAATGTCTAATCCTCACCTTGAGTAAAAGCTCTGTCGGGAACGCACCCGTCCGAGCATGAATCCTGGCATTTAACGAGAAATTAAGGAGCGCGACGGCTTTGACGTTTAGGATTCTTCAATCCGGTTTTCAGTTTGTTCTTCACCTCGCGTTTCACCCGCGCCACGAGCACATGATCATACCGGCTCAGAAACTCTTGTACCGCCCGCGCGTCATGCACGACCAGCTCACGCAATGCCCACGACATGGCTTTAACCACCATGTCGTCATGATCCTTCACCAACACGCGGCAAATCCGCAACGTCCGTGGAATGTCGCCCTTTCCCCCGCGGGAGCGCACATTTAAGGCCACTGTACTCACTAAGGCGGCGCGTCGCCACCACCGATCTGGTGAATACGCCCATTTAAGAATTGCCTTATCCGACACCTGCTCCTTACGCCAGGCGGGGCCTGCTAAGGTCCGTGCAAAATCGTCGACCGTCCACCAACTGTTGATGCCTCGACCCAAGTCTTCCAATTCTGTTTCGCCAAGGCACTCAAACGAGGGTGTATGGTTAGCAATCAGCTCATAGGCAATCCAGCGATAGGCTTCAATTTCAAGGAGTTTGCGTGCCAGATGAAGGATAAACTCGGTGCTGGCCTGCTTCAGCAGCCGCGAATACTTGCGGCGAATTACCCGCATGGTTTGGGTGTTGCGAACGGGTAAGGCCTTGATCTCCGCCTCAATCGATGCAACTTTCATCACATCGCTCACGTTGGCTGATTGTTCCATCGTCTACCTGCCGCTAATGCCTTTTCAATTGCCTCGCGGATACCCTCCTTGGGCGCCTCGTACCCCCAAAAGATCTCCCTGCCGTTGATATAGATTCCGTGTGAGACCTGATAGCGAAGGAGAACATTTCTGTCCCCCGCTGGATATTTGTGAAGAATAACACTATCCCCAAACTCCGCGACTACTTCTCTTACACGCTGAGCCTCGATATCGCTTGTTTGACAGAACTGATTCCAGAAAAGGTCTACTACAACCTTCCCAGCGATTGGATGAAACTGGTATCGCGACTCCATCAACCGGGGGGCACCAGCCCTCGGGTCGAAGGTTTTCCACAAAAGCACCAATGTTCCACGGCGATCAACTTGCTCAAATCCGTGCTTCAGAAAGAACGCAACCGGCATGAACCAGAAGTCATGGGAATATGCCTGAAGAGTGATTCCTTTGAAACCAGCTCTACGGCTGCGTTGTTCAGCATCCTCCAGTAAGGCTTTCCCGATGCCTTTCCCACGGAATGCGTTTTCTACACAAAGGCAGGGGATCACTGCCAAATCCGTTCCCAATGGTCCCCAAGGGCAGATCTCAATAGGCAACAGATATAGAAATCCCCCTGGATGACCATCCGCGATTGCGGTAGTTACCTGTAGACCTTGAGGAATCATCTTCTCCATCCATGCAATCCGGCGGGTCGCGCAGGCATCTATCTCTTTGGATTCATGGAGATGAGTGCATGTTCCCACATAGTATTGGTCGGCCCGCGTCATTTCGCGTATTTCAATCGATGCCATTTCTTATCTCCCAGCAGCGGCCAGCCGTCTACGATTTGTTATGCCCCGTTCTTTCCTCATTTCAATGGATTTAATATTTTTACATTCCGAATAATTTGACCATGATGCAAGTCTTCGGAATACAACAGCTCACACTTTGCGCTCTCGGCTGCAACAACAATCAGTGAGTCCCAAAAGGCTAGTTTGTATTGAAGACTTGCATCGATGGCTTCATTAATGAGGTCTTTTGCAATGATAATGACTTCCATATTCTCAAAGGTGTGCATGATGCTTTTAATAAGAATTGGATCTACGTGTAGTTTAGTCGTTGTGGCTACGTAGAACTCTTGAAGAACTTGTGTAGAAATAACAGCATTTCCTTGGGATGCAGCTTTTCGTACAAGATTACGACATGTATCGCGTTTCTTGAGATCGTTTTTGTCCATTTGATAGACAAGAACGTTTGTGTCAAAGAAAACCTTAGACACGGTACAATTCATCCCGTTTCCACTTCTTTATTATGGAGGGTACCTTCGCCTTGTCCATAAGGGAGAAAGACTCATCTATCCAGTTATGGGAACCTTGCAATACGGTTTGTTGAAGTAATTTTCTGATTAGCGAGTTTAAGGTGAGGTTGTGTCTGCGAGCGTATTCGCGTCCCGCCTTGATAATCTTCTCATCCAACGCGAGTGTAATGTTTTTCATGTAGTCCTCCGTTACACATAATACGTGTATTTGTGGCTATTGTCAAGTGTAATCTATTCGGCCGGAAGCAAAGACAGTTCCAGCTACCGAGCCGGGGTAGGCTGCTTGCAGGTTATCAGTTACACGGTCAATAATGGGAAAACTACGGGAACTCACATGCTGTGGCAAACGTTGTTGCGGTTCAGCCGCTCGCGGAACGCAAGCGGAACGTGTCGGCTATATGCAGTGTCGGGCGGCGTGGATGAGGCGCGAGCAACCGAACCTGACATATCCCACGACTATGGCGACAAGATGATGTCGTCTTTGTGCGTTCCCAACGCTTCAGAGCGCCGCTTGGTGATTTCCGGCATGTTGCTTTCACCTTCAGGTGCTCTCTCTACGCCATACACAAACTTGGGAAAGTTCAGCGGCTTTTGAATCGCCCAGATTGCGTCGTGTTGGTCAGGTGGCAATATCTGAGCAGGATTGCCCACTGCTACCCATCCAATTGGCACGATTGCGTGCGCAGTCAATTCGGTACGAAGATGCACAACGCCGTTGATGCGTACTTCTGAACCATAACCCAACTTCGCCCCATGAAAGATAGAGGCGCACGTGGCAATAAAAACACAATCATCTAAAGTGCACCCTACGAGATGAGCATGCGGTCCAATAAGGCAATGAGAACCAATCTTTGTTGAATGGTTGTCTGTACTTCGGATAACAGCATTTTCCATTACGATGCAATTGTCACCAAGTTCAAGCGGTTTGCCTTCCGCCACAACGCACGCGCCAAACATAATTCGGCAGCCAGCTCCGATAATCACATCACCACAGATAGTTGCGTTAGGTGCCACGTAAGCGGAAGGGTGAATCTGGGGAGTTTTGTTGAGATGGGAAACTATCATGATCTCACTCCCTGACTTTCATTTGGGTATGCGCGTCACGACACATCCGCCGCCGAACGTCAGGGGCTGAGCGGCAACGCCACTCCCCCAATCTTTTGTCATACTACAAGGATTAAGCTATCACCGCAAGCGGAAAATTACGTTGTCCGCTCGAACCCCTGGTTATTTCGAGTAGATGCCTTGCTTGCTTAAAGCCTGCAACAAGAACCTTATTCCCGTACAACC
>JBFMGN010000229.1:0-5757 GCA_040752435.1 Spirochaetota bacterium | reverse complement strand
AGAATTACTGCATTGCGCCCAATCACATCTTTTATATGTACGTGTTTCACCGAATGCACTACTTTCTTTAAAAGTTTTGTCTCGCTATAACTTGCTTTGGCTCCTAATTTCCATTCATACTTATCGCTGTCTGTACCCACATAATCACCCCTATGTATATTGGCCGTATCAAAATTGATTGCAAGCCAGTCATTTTTAACAAGATTAATTATTGCCGGGAGCCCATCCGGCTTTAATGAAATACTTCCATGATCCTCCATGGCTAAATAAACATGATTTTGTTCGGCAACCTCAGAGAGCTTCTTAAGCCTCTCTTTCAATATCAGCATGGCAGTCTCCAAAACCATGCCCTCGGGCATTCTTCCTTCTCCGGTTAAAATTAAAGGGACTCCGGCCGCATGCGCCCATAGGATGGCTCTTTCAATATCTTTAACTCCTTGTTCAGATGTTATAAGCTCACGATGACTCCCAATGGCCGAGACGCCTTTAAACCCAAAACTTTTTATTTTATCTTTGAATTCGACCGGATCATCTTTCCATGGATCGATATGAGAACACCACGCCAGATTCGCCTCGACTTCAACATATTCATAGCCTGCCGAAGCGATTTTCTCTAAAGCAAAATCCAAATCGTACTTCCTGAATGCAACCGTATTACAGCCTATCTCCATTGCCGCTTCTCCTTGTGATCATTTCTATATAATGAATCGCCTGTTCAGCCGCTTTAAAATCATCAGGTTGAGGCAGTACTTCAATACCCAGCGGACCTTTATATTTAATTTGCTTCAGAGAAGATACTATTTTAGAAAAATCAATATGCCCCCAACCCGGTGCCAGCCTGTTGTTGTCTGCAAAATGAATATAGCCGATATGGGAACCTGCCTTAACAATGCTTTCTTCAATCGATCTCTCTTCGATATTCATATGAAATGTGTCGGGAAGCAGTTTAAGATAATGACTGTCTATTTCTGCAATAAGCTTAAGCCCTTCTTCCATGGTGTTAACAATATTAGTCTCATACCTGTTTATTGGTTCCAGAAGTAAAATGGTTCCCTTTTGCTCAGCATATTCGACACATGCCATTAGCGCGTTCTTTCCGCTTTCTTTTATTTTTTTATTCATTAATCCATGACCGGTTGTCCTTCCCCTGATCCCGCCAATGATCACCATACTGCTTAATTGGGCAGCTAAATCTAGATGTGCTTTTATTCTTTCTATCGCCATCGCCCGCTTATTTTTCTCTTCAGCATACAGGGAACAGCCGTCGGTATAGTAAGTCTGGCCTGTTGCTATCGTATAAACTTTGAGATTCAGTTCCTCCAGTTTAGTCAGCCACCGTTTCTGATCGATTTTATTAGAATCTAATAAACTTAATTCAACACCGGTATAGCCGAGCTTTTTAACACACTCCAGGCCTTTATTCAGATCAGTTTCATCCCGTATGTATTCTACAAGCTCATCATCAGACAGCCTGGAAATATCGATCGTCATGTCGGCACCGAACTCTTTGGCCAGTTCTAATTTGAACAGTTTGGTATCAAGACCGATAATTTTTCCCGCCCCCAGCAATCTGGCCTTTGCAATCATAGTCATACCCACTGCGCCTAGACCCTGAACAACGACAGTGTCACCGAAATTAAATCCTCGAGCGTCGCAAACGCGTGTTTGTCAGTCCCGCATATTCCTGCCATTTCTATTTTTATAATTACGGCCCCCGGTTCAAGATGATCGGGATATAGAAGTTCCCGGCATACCCATATGGTGGAAGGGATGGGATCCATACCAGATAGGTTCAGCCACTGTGCACCCAGTGGCTTTTGAAATCTGTTCGGCGATGCGCGTGACAAGAAAAGTGTCTTCACCGGAACAGGCATTGGGGCCATGATTCTCCGTGCTCCCTATTGGGATAATTATCAAGTCGTTTTTTTCAATGAATTTATTGACTGCAAAACAAGTCTTACGCCTTTGACTTAGGGTCACGAAAGGGCTTAAGCCGTTTCGGCAGAGCTGGGTGCAGAACGCAGGAGCCGGGATCAAATACAGTCATACATCGATTCCATCTCTCCCGTAATCGTCATAAATTTTCACAAAGGTGTGCGTTTTTACTGAAAAGCGTTTTTTGTGCAATGCAGGCGACTCCCTTTTTAGGCTATTGAAATTACGCCCTTTTTGACATTGACCATAGCTCTTACATGATGGTATGCTATTCAATCCAGCTTTGCACTGGGACTGAACGATGGGATCATTCGATGAATAAAAAAGAGAAGGGCATATCGGCATATAAAAAAACCCTTAAACAGGCCGGCCGAAAGAATCAGCCTGAAATCAAACCGGAAGAGATCTATTTTAAAAAAAGTAAAAGCAGGGGGAGGAGCGCTCAGCAAAAAATGCATGAACAGCACAAGAAGCCGCCGACCGATGTCGAGCATACCCAGGTATTACTAAAAGCGACGGGAGACGAAAAGAACTACAGAAAAGCAGCTAAATTCCTTATGCTCCTGGGCAAGGACGGAGCGTCCAAAGTGTTAACATATTTAAAACCGGCCGAGATCGAAGCCATCTCACGTGAAATTGTCTTGACGGATAAGATCGACGGCCCTGAAGCCGAGTCATTACTTAGAGAGTTCGGCCTAAAAAAAGAACGAGGCGCCTACAATCGAGGCGGGATTGAAACCATAAAGGCTATCCTTCTTAATGCCTTCGGGCAGGAGAAAGGAGAGGCCATCTTAAGAAAAACAATACCTTTCGGCGGTGAAAAACCCTTCGATTTTTTAAACGACTTTGAATACCACCAGATACTGCTCCTCCTACGAAATGAGAGTAACTCCGTCATAAGCATCATACTCCCTTTTCTGGAGCCGAAAAAGGCAAGCTTGATTCTGCGCGAATTGCCGTCGGACTCCCAGAAAGCCATTATTAAACGGATTGCTCGGATGGGAAAGATCGCGCCGGAAGTACTGGTTCGTGCGCAGGATATTTTACGGGAACGCATAAGAACCCAAGGCAAGGTCGTAAGCCAGGAAATAGATGGAAAAGCGGCTTTGGCGGAAATATTAAAACATATGAACATCGCCGAGGAAGAAAAAATACTGGCTACCCTGGAAGAAATAAATCCGGACTTGTCGGAAGAAGTGCGGGAAAAACTGTTCACCATCGAGGTTATCTTTCAAATTACCGATAAAGAATTCCAGAAAGTATTACGGGATTTTGCCGATCATGAAATCGCCATAATTCTCAAAGGGAAACCGGAGGAAGTACGGAATAAATTTTTATCCAATGTATCTGAAAGACGACAGTCAATAATCAAGGATGAATACGAACATCTCGGCAGTTTAAGAAAATCGGAAGTTGATAAGGTTACCAAGGACTTCCTCGAGTATTTAAGAGCAATGAATGAAGAGGGAAGGCTTGTAATTAATAGGGAAAATGAATATTTTACTACGTAGAATGTGGTTGCATATTGATTGTTTCAGGCGGAGGTGATTACGCGTGTATTCTCTACCACTGGCATATTTTTTATGGCTTATTTCCGGATTCGGTACCCTGGGGTTTCACAGGTTTTACCTGAACAAGATCGGCACCGGTCTTCTCTGGATGTTTACCGGCGGCCTCGGTATGGTGGGTGCGATTTATGATTTTTTTACTTTACCTGGTCAGGTGCGCGAGGCCAATCTCAGGAAAAGCTACCGACAGTCCTTAAGGTTTGAAGATGATTACCTGCCGCCGCGGATACCCGGGGCAAGACGGCCCGTTGCCAGGGAATCCATAGAACAAACCATTTTAAGGACGGCGAAGAAAAACAAAGGTATCGCCACCCCTTCGGAAGTTGCTCTCGAGGGAAATATTCCTATTGAAGAAGCCCGGAAGTATCTGGATAAACTGGCCGGCGACGGTTATGCTGAAATGCGGGTAACCAAGTCCGGCATAATTGTATATGTATTTAGAGATTTTACGGCCGACCCGTCCAATATCGACTTTGAAGATTTTTAGACTAAGAGATTAACAGATCTGAAAAAACGAGATCGCATCACTTTGAATAACGAAATTGAAGCCCAGGTAATGGAGGGCATCCTCAATGAACGGGAGATTCCTCACTATATTCGATCCTTTAACGATTCCGCCTACAACGGTTTGTTTCAGCTTGAAAAGGGCTGGGGTTATATAGAAACCCCGGAAGAGTATGTTGAGGAGATAAAAAGTATCTATGCAGAGTTGAAAAAGAGTAGAAAGGGGGAGGATTAGGATTATTATATCAGTATGATATAATAAGGTGAAAAAAAAATACAAAAGCAAGTTGTTTCCTGCCAGGGTGTAGATCGCCCATTTTATTTAACTTTTTCTAATTCGTACCTTCCCTGGCTCTATAATAATTAAATTGCCTTTAAAATCATCATCTGTAAAGTCTCTAAATCTTTCAATAAGTTGACGGTTTATCTCATTAGTAGGCATCTCGTTTGGAAAGTGGGCTATAACAATACCAAAATGGCTCCCTATTGGGAAATGTAGGATATTACCGAATCCCATATCGCTTGTGATAAGTACAGCCTGATTATTCTTAAGCAAATTGATAAATCTCTTTGTCATCTGCTCCACGAAGTCCATAATCCCGAATGTCCTTAACTTCATAACTACAATCTTTGAGAACTTTACCTGTAGAGCGTGGCATATCCTCATCAATTACAAATTTCGTCATATTTCCCTACTGCCTGTTACTTCCCTACTGCCCTGATTATTTCATTTGATAAAGTCTTTGCTGCGTAATCGAGAACTGCTAGTATATCTTCACGAGTGATTTCATACTCGGACATAACCTCTTCGTAAGTCATTCCTCCTGCTAATTTACCAAGGATGAGATCTACAGGAACTCTTGTCCCCGTAATAGTTGGCCGGCCAAACCTGACTTTTTCATTGACGCTGATTCTTGGAGCTATTTCCATAATTCACCTCCTGAATTTAAACAGGCATGAAAAGCGATCATGTTTGTTAAAGTCTTATCAGTGCGTATTTTCTCTATTGTTTTGATATCATCAAAAGCAGCTTCTAACCAGTTCTCAGCTTGCTTTTTCATATAATATTTTTCCAGTTTCTTTTATTTCATGATAAAAGGAGGCTCCGTTCTTTTTTATTATGTTATACTCGGCATTTGTATAAACAATCAAATCTATAGCTTTCTTCCGAGATTGTTCGTAGATACAATCTCTCACAAGCATCTTTTTCTCCAGCTTTTGCTCATATGATTGTGATATTTCCTCTGAATCGAGAACCACAACTAAATCTATATCGCTTTCATCATCATAGCTATTCGTTGCATAGGAACCGAATAATATTAAATACTTAATATTGATTTTTTTGAGATTTTGGATTATCTCAGCTATAATCTCATTCATACCATCTTTATAGCAGGTTTTTATGGAAATTGCTATAATAATTATCGCTTAAATTTTATTTCGCGTACCTTTATGTGAAAATATTATTTTGAGTATGTCGAGGGTGCGCTTCTTAAAATCTTTTCTTTCTGTCAATACGCCAAGCCACCTGTATCCGTGTGTAAACTATTTACAATAATCTACTTTTATGTATAATTACGTATATGAATTTTCACCAACTCGTCCAATTATTTGGCGATCAAGCGACATTCGACCTTCCCTCCCTGCGGCTTCTATCCTGCGAAGGAGGAAAAACGATTTCGATGAACCTGATGCGCTGGCGAAAACAGGGGAAAATCCTCGCACTCCGGCGCGGGCTTTATGCTTTGGC
>JBFMGN010000228.1:0-5767 GCA_040752435.1 Spirochaetota bacterium | reverse complement strand
GATGAAATCGAGAAAATTGAGTTTTACTTTCTCTACCTTTTCCTTGAATGTCAGGTAATAGTCCAGAGTATTCATCCCTGCCCGTTTTTCCTTTTCGAGTACGGCCGCAAGGCCCTGAGAAACTTCGGAAGTTCCCTGACTGTCGCGCCGGGCATAGACGCGGAGAGACCCTCCGTGGGTAGGAAGCTCTTCCGCATCGTAGATTTCCAATCCATGCTCACGGAAAATTTCTTTAACCGTTCCAAGAGACAAATAAGAAAAATGCTCGTGATAGATTGTATCGAATTGGTTGTTTTCCACCAATTGCATAAGATGTGGGAATTCCATCGTGACGATACCTTTTGTTTTCAGAACGATCTTGAGTCCTTCGACGAAATCGTTGATATCCGGAACATGGGCCAGAACATTGTTGCCGAGAACCAGATCCGCCGCTTTTCCTTCTCTGGAAAGTTTTTCCGCAAGGGCCTTACCGAAAAAATCCTCGACTACTTCTATTCCCTTCGCCTTCGCCGCCCGAGCGGTACATCCCGTCGGTTCTATTCCGAAACAAGGTATTTCCCTTTCTTTGAAGTATTGCAGTAAATACCCGTCGTTGGAAGCAATTTCGATAACCCGGGATTTTTTATCCAGACCGATTTTCGGAATAATCATTTCGACGTATTTTTTTGAATGATCTAGCCAGGTCTTCGAAAGGGAACTGAAATATACATAGTCGTCGTTAAAAATATCTTCATAATTCTTGTACTCGTCTATCTGAACGAGAAAACACTTTTCACATATATATACCTTAAGGGGATAATAAGATTCCGGTTCATTGAGCTGTTCTTTCTTCAAGAAAGAATTAGAAAGAGGTGAAGAAACCAAATCGATAAACAAATGTTCCAATTGATTCCTGCAAAATCTACATTTCACAATTCAATCCCTTTAAAGTCGTCGGCGATTTTTTTATGTTTCAAATCCCTCGCGGATATTTCCGAAGCGGCCAAAGGCCACGCGATTCCTAGTTTTTGATCATTATACAAAACGCCGCCTTCATAGTCAGGCGCGTAATATGCGGTATGAAAATATAAGAGTTCCGTTTCGTCTTCGAGAGTCTGGAAACCATGGGCAAAACCTTCCGGAATATACATCATCCTTCGATTTTCCATGCTTAACTCCAGACTCTGCCATTTGAGAAAGGTCGGAGAACCGGAACGAAGATCCACGATAACGTCGAACACTTTTCCGCGGATGCATATCACGAGTTTTATCTCCTCGTAGGGTTGATATTGGAAATGCAAACCCCGGATCGTCCCTTTCGATTGAGAATAAGAATGATTCACCTGAACAATCTGCTTGATATGTCCGATCTTTTTTAACTCATCCATGCAGAGAAGGCGCGTGAAACTGCCCCTCGCATCTCCTTTGGGATCGAGCTCGATATAATATGCCCCGGTCGGGGAAAGGGGGAAAAAATTCATGGGGAATTCTCGTATCCATGAATCTGTTCGCGGCAGAGCTCTCGGGTTTCGGCTCCTTCTTGAAAAGCCTTAAACCATTCCACGGTCAGTCTCAGAGCATCGGAGATCGACAACCTGGGTTTCCACTTAAGAAAGTTGTGCGCTTTGGAATTATCTAAAAAAAGAAAACCCGCCTCATGTGGTTGCTCTCCCTGTCGAACTGAAAAGGAGGCCCCTTTCCCCCACAACCGCGTCATAGTATCGACTATCCATTCCACCGGTTTCGCATTCTCCCTCTCGGGCGCGAAATTCCATGCCCCGGAAACCGCAGGCCCGTCCGTATAGAGCCGCTCGGCAAGCATGATGTATCCAGCTATGGGTTCCAGGACATGCTGCCAGGGCCGGGTCGAGCGGGGATACCGAATCTCGACGTTTTCCCCTTTTGTAAAAGCTCTGACGCAGTCGGGAATAAGCCTGCCGGCGGCCCAATCTCCACCCCCGATAACGTTACCAGACCTGGCTGAGGCAATGGCGACCTTGTGTTTCGCGTAATCCGTAAGGGGGAAAAAGGAATTCCGATACGCAGAAGTTACCAATTCGGAACACGCCTTGCTACTGGAATATGGATCATACCCTCCGAGCCGGTCGCATTCCCGGTATCCCCATATCCATTCTTTGTTCTCATAGACTTTATCTGTGGTAACATTGACTACGACTCGCACCGAATCGCATCTTCTTACCGCTTCCAGCAAATTTACCGTCCCCATGACATTGACCGCGTAGGTCCCCACCGGGTCGGCATAGGATTCCCGGACCAGAGGCTGGGCGGCCAGATGGAATACCACTTCCGCCTTTGCCTTCTGCAGGGAAACCCGTACCCCTTCGGCATCCCGAACATCCCCGAGGGTTGAATCATCGAGCCCGTCTTCGAGACGCGATGTCCGAAACAAAGAGGGGTTCGTGGGGGGCGAGAGGGCGTATCCCGACACTTCGGCACCAAGATCATTAAGCCAAAGACTCAGCCATGACCCCTTGAAACCCGTATGGCCGGTAACAAAGACGCGCCGGCCTTTCCAGAAAGATCGGTTCATTTCCAGATCTTCCACGGCGCCTTGTCGGTTTTCCACAGATCCTCCAACATGTTTTTTTCACGAAGAGTATCCATCGGCTGCCAGAACCCGACATGCTTGTAAGCCATAAATTGTTTATCCGATACAAGCTTTTCTAAAGGTTCTCTTTCCAAAGATGTTTCATCGCCTATTAAATAATCAAATACTGCCGGTTCGAAAACGAAAAACCCGCCGTTTATCCACGCATTATCCCCCGCAGGTTTTTCTACAAATGATCGTATTTGCCCACCTGTATCGATTTCCAACGACCCAAATCTACCGGATGGCTGCACCGCCGTCACTGTAGCATACTTCTTGTGCTTGTTATGAAATTCAACAAGACTTTTTATATCCACATCGGACAATCCGTCTCCATATGTCACCATAAAAGTTTCATTTTTTGTATAATCTTTTATTCGTTTAACTCGCCCCCCAGTCATAGTATTCATTCCCGTATCAACAAGGATAATCTTCCACGACTCAGCCTTTGAATTATGATAGATGATATCATTATTTTCGAGATCGACTGTAACATCCGTATGATGCATATAGTAATGATGAAAATATTCTTTAATCAGATAACCTTTGTATCCAAGACAAATAATGAACTCGTTAAACCCATAAGAAGAATAAATCTTCATTATATGCCAGAGAATGGGTTTCCCCCCGATCTCAACCATCGGTTTTGGTTTCATGTCTGTTTCTTCACTTAATCGAGTACCTAAACCACCGGCTAAAATAACTACTTTCACATTATCACCTCGATAGAATAATTCCTTAATATTTCTATTTTAGAAATTCTTGGAAATAACAGATGGTCTTCTCTAACCCCTCTTCCAATGGAATCTTCGGCTCCCAGCCTAACTCTTTTTTAGCCAAGTCGATTACCGGTTTTCGCTGTAGCGGGTCATCCTGCGGCAGGGGTTTAAAAATAATCTTGCTTTTCGATCCTATCATCTTTATCACCATTTCAGCGAGCTGTAGGATAGTGAATTCTCCAGGATTTCCAATATTGACAGGGCCAGTAAACTCGTCCCGCGAGTTCATCATCCTGATTATGCCGTCGATAAGGTCATCCACATAGCAGAAGCTACGCGTCTGCTTTCCATCCCCATAGATCGTAATATCCTCATTTCTCAAAGCCTGGACAATAAAGTTACTCACCACCCGCCCGTCGTTCGGATGCATTCGAGGACCGTAGGTGTTGAAAATCCTGACCACTTTTATCTTCACCTTATGTTGGCGCCAATAATCGAAAAATAAAGTTTCAGCACAGCGCTTCCCCTCATCATAGCAAGCACGAATACCGATGGTATTCACGTTTCCCCGGTAGGATTCAGGCTGTGGATGCACGTCAGGATCCCCGTACACCTCGCTCGTGGAAGCCTGCAGGATCTTCGCCTTCGTCCGTTTTGCCAGTCCCAGCATATTTATGGCACCGTGAACGCTCACCTTCGTAGTTTGCACCGGATCGAACTGGTAGTGCACCGGGCTCGCGGGACACGCGAGGTTGTAGATTTCATCAGTTTCCAGATAAAGCGGAAAAGTTACATCATGACGGATCACTTCGAAATACGGATTACTCATAAGATGTGCAATATTCTGCTTCTGCCCGGTATAGAAATTATCGACACAGATAACTTCGCTGCCTTCGCTTAAAAGCCGCTCGCACAGGTGGCTTCCGAGAAAGCCTCCTCCGCCGGTTACTAAGATACGCTTTTTCATATTACGCCTCATTTTTTACACGAACTGTTGAATATCATATTTCAACACCCCACCCCAATCTGCCAATACTCAAAGCCCATCTCCGTAAGTCGCTCTTTATTGTACTGGTTCCGTCCGTCAAAAATAATAAGGCGCTTAAGGCGTTTCTTAATCTCATCAAAATCCGGACTCCTGAATTCTGTCCACTCCGTTACAAGAATCATAGCGTCACTATCAGTGAGCGTGTCATACTTGCTTGCACAAAACTGTATATTCATACTTTTGTTTTGAAAAATCCTTTGTCCCTCAGATATAGCCTTTGGATCATACATTTTTATGTATGCCCCTGCTTTTGTTAATTCCTCTATAATAGTAAGAGAGCTGGCTTCCCGGACATCGTCGGTTTCCGGCTTAAATGAAAGCCCCCATAAGGCAAATGTATGACCGCCTAAATCAGGGCCGAACCGCTTTATTATTTTCTCCACAAGTATCTTTTTTTGAGCGTTATTTATCTCTTCTACTGCGCTAAGGATTTTTGGTACATACCCCGCGTCACGCGCGGTTTTCATCAACGCCCGGACATCTTTGGGAAAACAGCTCCCCCCATACCCGCACCCCGGATAAATAAAGCTGTAACCGATGCGTTTATCGCTCCCTATCCCTATACGCACTTTGTTGACATCAGCCCCCACTCGCTCACAAATATTGGCTATTTCATTGATGAAGCTGATTTTAGTGGCCAGCATCGCGTTGGCCGCGTATTTAGTCATTTCAGAGCTTCTAATATCCATACCTATAAACCGGTCATGTGTTTTCATGAACGGTGAATACAGGTCACGCATAATCCGCGACGCTCTCTCATTATCCGTCCCGACAATAACGCGGTCCGGATGCATGAAATCGTTAATAGCCGCCCCTTCTTTTAAAAATTCCGGGTTTGAGACCACATCAAACCGTAGGTTCTCATTTCTCTTGTCAAGCTCACCCTGTATTATTTCACGTACTTTGACCGCCGTCCCAACCGGTACCGTGGATTTATTAACAATTATCATGTTGTTCATCATTGATTCCCCGATACGTTGTGCCGCGGAAAAAACATAATTCAAATCTGCACTCCCGTCTTGGCTCATTGGGGTACCAACAGCGATAAAACAAACTTCGCTATTCAAAACCGCGTTTTTTATATCAGTAGTAAAGGAGAGAGTTTCTTTGACTTGATTACGCCTGACCATATCTTCAAGACCCGGCTCATAAATCGGGATTACTCCCTGCTTTAACTTTTCAATTTTTACGGCATCAATGTCAGCGCAAATAACAGAATTGCCCATCTCGGCAAAACACGTCCCTGTTACCAGACCAATGTAGCCGGTTCCAATAATGCTTAGCTTCATTTTTATCCTTGTTCTATAGTCATAATTATAACTATCTCCCAAGCTCCTTTTTCAGTGTCTCCACTTTTTAATAATTGGACTGTTGGTTCTTCACCTCAAATCCCCCGTTTTTGAGGTGCATCTC
>JBFMGN010000227.1:0-5792 GCA_040752435.1 Spirochaetota bacterium | reverse complement strand
GGTTCTTAAATATCTTTGATTTTTTGCTTATGCTCCAGTTAGCAATACAAATTTGGGCACATTATACCAAGGAGAAAAGGCGGAAATCACGTACCGAACGGCATCGGTTTCCACCGCTAGAGTGAGGTACGTGAATTTCCGCCTTATTTGTTATTGCATGGCGTGCCAAATGAGAATTGCTACCTCACACCGAAGTACCCGTTCCACCTTAATGATAGGTTGTTATGGTTAAAATATCAAGGATGTATTGGTCTTTCTCTTGCCTTTCGGGTTTACATAATGCTACATTCCTCGTTATGGAAAAGATGAAAAGAACCGTCACCTGCGGCGAATTAACCGGAAATGAGATCGGAAAAAAAGTTATCCTTAACGGATGGGTACACAGAAAAAGAGACCACGGCGGTATTCAGTTTATTAACTTGCGTGACCGCTATGGAATAACCCAAATTGTAATTGACCCGGAGGCCGAGGAAAGCTTAAAAAATAAAGTCAAACTGTTGAAATTTGAATACTGTATCGCGGTGGAAGGTATAGTCCGAAAACGTCCGGAACAGATGGTCAATAAAGAAATGCCCACCGGCGAAATTGAAGTAAAGGCTGTGAAAATTGAAGTCCTTACCGAATGCGATGTTCTTCCCTTCATGATCGATGAGGTGGCTGAGGCGCGGGAGGACTTGCGCCTTAAATACAGATATCTTGATTTACGCAGTTCAAGTATGCAGAGAAAGATGAAGCTGCGACATGATGTCGCTTTTAATGCCCGCAAATATCTTGCCTCTCAAAACTTTCTGGAAATTGAAACGCCCACGCTGATAAAGTCCACTCCAGAAGGAGCGAGGGATTTTCTCGTTCCCTCCCGTCTCCATCCAGGGAAATTCTATGCCCTGCCGCAATCTCCCCAGCTTTTCAAACAGATTCTCATGGTTTCCGGATTCGACCGGTATTTTCAGATTGCCCATTGTTACAGGGATGAAGATGCCAGGGGCGACCGGCAGCTTGAACATACCCAGATCGATATTGAAATGAGCTTCGTGTCCAAAGAAGATATCTTTGTCGTGGTTGAGGGTATGTTGAAATATATATTCAAGGAAACCCTCGATACTGATATTGCCACCCCCTTTAATAAATTATCCTATGAAGCTGCTAAAAACCAGTATGGAACAGACAAGCCTGACCTTCGGTTTGACCTTGCGATCAAAGACTTCAGCCGATTTGTCCCGCTGGGTGACTTTCAGGTGTTTAGAAGCGTGCTGGAAAAAAAGGGAACTGTGAAAGCTCTTGTTGCTCCAGGCTGCGGAAATTATTCACGGAAAATGATAACCGAACTTGAAGAAGCTGCCAAAGTATACGGGGCACAGGGGCTGGCCTGGATGAAAGTCACCGACGCGGGGTTTGAAGGGGGAATAGCCAGGTTTTATGAGAGCAAGGCAAAAGAGATAATTGATAGTTTGAAAGCGCACCCGGGAGATCTGATACTGCTTTTGGGGGATGAAGCGTGGGAAACCGCGTGCAATTCCATGGGGGCTGTTCGTGCAAAGCTGGGAGCAGATCTTAAACTGGCTAATCCTAAGGAATTCCATTTCTGCTGGATTATCGATTTTCCCCTGTTCGAGTGGAACAAAGAGGAGAATAAATGGGATCCCGCCCACCACATGTTCACCATGCCGCAGGAACAGTCCATTGAAAACCTGGAAAAAGATCCTGGAATAGTCAGAGGTGATTTATACGATCTTGTATGCAACGGATTTGAACTCGCATCCGGATCAATAAGAATTCACGATCCGAAGCTCCAGCAGAGAATCTTCAATATTCTCGATATTTCCGAGAAAGAGGCAGAAAGGCGGTTCGGTTTCCTTTTGGAAGCATTTAAATACGGTCCTCCCCCCCATGGAGGCATCGCGCCGGGGCTGGACAGGCTGGTAATGATAATGGCGGGAGAAAAGACTATCCGTGAGGTAATTGCTTTCCCCAAAAACACCCTGGGGATTTCACCCATGGACGACTCTCCTTCGGCGGTGGATAAAAAACAGCTTGAGGAACTTCATATAAAGCTTAATCTTCCTGAAATGCAGGCATAAATTAAAAGGTTAATGGGCTAAACTACTTTAATATTTGATGTTAATAATTTACGAGGAGGCAAACTGTGTTTCGGGTAGTGGTGACAGACGACAGGTTCGGGAGTTATTCGGAAGAAAATGAAGTATTGAAGGAACTGGGAATCGAAGTAGAGGTTCATAATCTTCAGACTGAAAGGGAAGGTAAAAAGGTCCTGTCCGACGTGGATGGAATAATCGTCAATCTTTTTCCATTACCCGCTTCAATTATTACCGAACTGAGAAGATGCAAGGTGATCTCCAGATACGGTGTAGGTTACGATAATGTTGATGTTACTGCTGCGACGAAAAGAGGGATATGGGTTGCAAGAGTCCCGGATTACTGTATTGAAGATGTTTCCGACCATGCGCTTTCCCTTCTTCTAAGCTGTATCAGGGGGGTGGCCTTCAAAGACCGCATGGTACGGGCAGGGAAGTGGAATGTTTTTCCTTCTAACAGGATCAGCCGGATTCAAGGCAAAGTCCTGGGACTTCTCGGGTATGGGGGGATCGCCCGCTGCCTGCATAAAAAGGCAGCCGGGTTCGGCCTTGGAAAAGTCCTTGTATGTGATCCTTTCATAGGTGAAAAAGCGATTCGAGAGGCGGGTGCTGAACCTGCGGCTTTTGATACGCTGCTTAAAAATTCAGATTACATCTCTATCCATGTTCCACTGAATAACGAAACACGGGGTATGATAGGAAGTAAAGAATTCGAGCTGATGAAAGAGGATGTGATCATCATCAATACTTCCCGCGGTCCGATAATTGACGAAACGGCCCTCTATGGGGCTTTGAAAAACAGCCAAAAATGTGCCGGTATTGATGTTTTTGAGACTGAGCCGCTCCCAGGCGATAGTCCCTTACGCACTCTTGAAAATATAACCCTTACCGATCATGCCGGATTCTACAGCGTGGAGTCGATCAAAGAATTGAAAACCAAGGCAGCCGGGAATGTCCTTGAGGTGTTAAAGGGCAACAAGCCCCTCTATCCGGTTAACAGCTTGCAGTAAATTAACCGTTATTACAATGCTTGACTAAAACACTATAATCGCCCATATCTAACAGATGCTTTTAAACATCCTTTTATTGCTTTTAGGTGTACTGGCCGCTTCCTCGGCCGTCATAATGATCAAGGCCTGCAGCCTTCATCCGATTTTGATGGCCTCCTACCGGCTGCTTATTGCCGCGCTTTTCCTTACCCCTCTGTATATTAAAGATGTTAAAACTCAAAAACTTCCATTCTCATTCAAATTATTTAGAACCTCAATCATTCCGGGACTGGTCCTCGGACTCCATTTTATTTCATGGATATTCGGTGCGAAATTAACCACCGTTGCAAATTCAACCCTTATCGTTAATATGCTGCCCGTTGTTATGCCGTTTGTAATTTTTTTCCTGATCCAGGAAACAGTTACGGTAATTGAAATTATCGGCACCGTTCTGGCAATGGCGGGAGTCTTCCTCCTGTCCGGGCTCGATTTCCGCCTGGCAGGGACGAATTTTAGCGGTGATATTTTATGTTTTATTTCTCTTTTATTCTTTGCCCTGTATCTCGGAATCGGGAAAAAAGCCAATAAACATAACAGCCTCTGGATTTATCTGGTTCCCCTTTACTACGCAGGGGGAATTTTTTGTTTTATTATCTCGCTTTTTTTTACAAATCCCGGCCGACCGGTTGGAAGGTGGGATTTTTTAATGGTAGTGGGGCTCGGTATAATACCTACAGTGCTCGGCCATTCAATTTTAAATTATTCATTGAAACGTCTGCGAAGCCAGCTCGTATCCTTAATCAATTTAGGACAGGTGCTCTTTGCCGGTATAATGGGATATATTTTCTTCCGGGAAGTGCCGGGGGTATCCTTTTATATATCAAGCGCATTTATCCTTTCCGGTGTTGTCCTGGTTATTATTTTCTCCCGTACAAGACAGCGTGTTATCGAAAAATGAACGTTCTTTATATACTGAGCCAATTTCAAAAATCAAGGGAAATTAGCCACAGAAACACACGGAATTACACGGAAATATTTACAATACAAAGGAATAAAAAATTTCTTACATTCCGTGTTTTTCCGCGTGATTCCGTGGCTACCCAATATGCTGACCCGAACTTCTCGCCCTCGAAGGGGGCTTACTATTTTTGTAAGAGCCTCTACTGTATTCAGGAGGAGCAGCGTTATGACCCGTAATGAGATTATGAGCGAGCTCGGCCTTTTGCTGACAGATGTTAACGCCGGTATTCTTGCCACTACGGATAAAGCGGGCAACCCCCATATGCGCTGGATGACACCTGCAATCCTGAAAGACCGGGCGGGTGTAATTTTTGCAGTAACTTCCCCGAAATTCAATAAGTCGATTCAGCTCCAGAATAATAGACATGTTGAGTGGATGTTCCAGACTCCACTGCTCGATAAAATTATTCTTATCAAAGGCAGGGTTAATCTCCTGGATAATTCATCGATAAAGGCCGAGGTGCTTGAGGCAATCGGCCCTCGATTAACGGTTTTCTGGAAATTAAACGAAGACGAGCGAAATCTCATAGTGCTTGAGACGGTAATAGAAGAGGCGACCTATTTTCTTCCAATGAAAAGCAGGAAAATAAGGGTGAGTTTTACCTGATTCAATTTTACTGCCAGGAGGCCGGAAGCGTGTCAAAAAAAGATTCATTAAAAAGGTACGGCAGGGATTTTCTTATTAAACTGTTGAAACAAATGTTGTTGATCCGGCGTTTTGAAGAAAACGCCGCCCAGATGTACGGACTGAGAAAAATTGGCGGTTTCTGCCATCTGTATATCGGGGAGGAGGCTGTGGCGGTCGGGTCCATCGCCGCTCTTGATTTACAAAAAGATTATGTTGTGGCAGCCTACAGGGATCACGGTCACGCGCTGGCCTGCGGGATTAGCCCCGGTGTGATAATGGCGGAACTTTTCGGAAAGGCGGCCGGCTGTTCCAAAGGGAAGGGCGGCTCCATGCACCTTTTCGATGCCGGGAAACACATGCTCGGGGGCAATGGCATTGTGGGCGGCCAGATGCCTGTTGCCGCGGGAGTTGCCTTTAAGATCCGCTATAAAAAAGAAGATGGAGTCGTTCTCTGCTTTTTCGGAGACGGGGCGATACACCAGGGGGCGTTCCATGAAAGTCTCAATCTCGCCCGGATCTGGAAACTCCCCGTCATCTATATCTGTGAGAATAACCAGTACGGCATGGGTACGGATTTCAGACGGGTTTCTTCAGTTGAGGATTTCTCCCTAATGGGCGCATCATACGGCATTCCAGGCAAACAGGTTAACGGGATGGATGTTCTTGCGGTTTATGAGGCGCTGGCGGAAGGGGTTGCGGGAATTCGAAAAGACAGCGGGCCGAGATTCTTCGAGATAAAAACCTACCGATACCGGGGGCACTCCATGAGTGACCCGGCCAAATACAGGACGAAGGAAGAGCTTGAATCATACAAAAACCAGGATCCTCTTATTATTTTAAAAGGAGCAATGATAAATGAGGATGTGTTAACGGAGGCTGAATACGAATCCCTCGATAATGAGGTGCGTGAGCTCTGCAAGGCCGCGGTTGATTTTGCCGATAAAAGCGAGGAACCCTCGCTCGATGCCCTTTATGAAGATATTTATAGCGAAGAGCCTGTGAGAGTTGATGTATAAAGCAATGTAAGGAGGTTATACAATGCCGGTTATCAGCTTTCGGGAA
>JBFMGN010000226.1:778-5807 GCA_040752435.1 Spirochaetota bacterium | reverse complement strand
GCTGTGAGGATCGTACAGGAGGCCGTTGGCATTCCCCTGTGTATCGACAGCGCCGATCCACGGGCGATAAAAGCCGGATTTGAAGCCTGCAAGGATAAAAATCGAGCCTGGGTCAATTCTCTAACACTTGAGAAGGGTAAGATCAAAAGCCTTATACCTCTCTGCCAAGAATATAATTGCCGGCTGATAGCTCTCTGTATGGATGAAAACGGCGTTCCTAAAACTGCCCAGGGGAGAGTAAAAATAGCGGAAAAATTGGTGAGCACTCTGGATCAATCCGGCGTCCCGCTGGATAACTTATATCTTGATCCTCTAATAGAGCCAGTGAGTGTTCAGACGGACAGGGGACTGGTATGCCTGGAAACTGTAAGAAAGATCAAATCGACACTTCCCGGAGTCAAAACAGTGATCTGTTTGAGCGCAATTTCCTTTGGGCTTCCTGCCAGAAAGTTGATAAACAGGGTGTATTTACCCCTTCTCATGTATGAGAAGATAGATGCCGTATTCCTGGATCCACTGGACCGAAAGCTGATGGCCCATTTAAAAACGGCCGAACTGCTGCTTGATAGAGATGAAAATAGCTTGAATTATATAAACGCTTATCGTAACGGGAAGCTGGAAGTGTGAGGGGAACATGAATGAAAAGAAAACAAATATTGCGGATTTACAGAACAAAAAGAGTAAAGGTGAAAAAATTTTCATGCTGACTGCATATGATTATCCTATAGCGCGTTTCGCCGATGAAGCCGGGGTGGATGCGGTCCTGGTTAGCGATGCCCTGGGTATGGTAGGGCTGGGCTATGAAACGACAACCCCTGTGACCATGGCTGAGATCATCCACCATACTAAAGCCGTCGTACGAGGTGCCAAACATTCTCTCATCTTAGCCACTATGCCTTTCCTCTCTTATTCCTTTTCTCTCTCAGAATCCCTTAAAAACGCCGGTAAGTTAATCAAAGAAGGAGGAGCCGGTGGTGTGGAGGTGGAAGGCGGCTCGGAGATACTGGATACAGTGAAAGCAATAATAGACGTCGGGATTCCAGTGATGCCGCACATCGGCCTGACCCGCCAGTACCAGCTCAGATTCGGGAAGTTCAAGGTTCAGGGCGGAAACGCATCCGCGGCCGGAGAAATTCTCAAGCTGGCTCTGGCTTTACAAAAGGCGGGAGCTTTTGCCATCCTGATGGAATGTATTCCTGATAGAGTGGCAAGAATCATCACTGAGATTTTGGAGATCCCCACTATCGGAATCGGTTCAGGGCCTTATTGCGACGGCCAGGCTCTGGTTTCCCAGGACATGCTGGGGCTTTTTGAACCCTTTTTGCCCAGATTTGCAAAGCGGTATCTCAATCTTTCCGAAGACATACGAAAAGCTTTCAATGATTTCAAGAGAGAAGTTGAGTCCGGGAAATTTCCGGCTTTGGAGCATTGTTTCGCCATCAAGGACGAAGAATTTGAAAAGTTCAAGGCGCTTATCGAGGAGAGTAAATGACTTTTTCAGCTTTATTGAGCTCAGGAGAATTCCTGGTTACTGTGGATACAATACCGCCCAAAGGTACCGATCTCTCAGGTGTGTTCCGGAGAATATCTTCTCTGAAAAACAGAGTAAACGGAATCAATGTAGTCGATATGCCCAGCGCGGTTATGCGGATGAGCGCCATAGCACTCAGCTATCACCTGAAGGAGAAGGGATTTACACCGATTCTGCAAATGACTTGCCGGGACCGAAATCGCCTCAGTCTGCAAGCCGACCTTCTGGGCGCCTCGGTTTTAGGGATAGAGAACTTCCTTATTTTGGGAGGGGATCCGACCGGGCTAAGCGATGATCCTGCCGCCCAAGCTGTTTTCGACCTGGATTCTATCCAGCTTTTGAGCGCCGCCAGGGGATTAGAAGAAGGATATGATCTAGCCGGAAACAAATTGCACGGCTCCCCTCAATTCTGCCTGGGAGCTGCTCTTGATCCCGGGGCCGAGCCTCTGGAAAAAGAGATAGAGAAAGCGGAAAAGAAAAGCGCTGCCGGAGCAGATTTTTTTCAAACCCAGCCGATATACGAAGCAGGGGTGTTTTCTGAGTTCAAGAAAAAAATATCTCATTTTAAGGCTCCGATTTTAGCGGGTATCTTTCTTTTGAAATCTGCAAGGATGGCGCACTACATGAATGAGAATATTCCAGGTATAAGGGTACCGAAAGGCATTATCGCCGAGATGGAAAGAGCAAAGGATCCAGTTCAGAAGAGTATCGAAATCGCGATCCGGACAATCGCTTCTTTAAGAACAATTTCGGAAGGGGTTCATATCATGACCATTGGATGGGAGGACAAAATTCCACTGGTTTTAAATGAGCTGGGACTATAGAGATTTTCATTCCCTGATGCTGTAAAAAGACTGAAAAGGTCGGAAGGAGATCGGCAGATGTTTGGTGTGATAAAAGGAAATCCAAATCGCACCCTGCGCGGGGCCATTCTTGGCTGCGGACATATCGCTCCATTTCACCTCCGGGCCTGGTCTCAGATCCAGGGAGTAGAAATTGCAGCTCTGGCTAATCGTACCTTCGGCAAAGCCGAAGCCAGGGCAAGGGAGTTCGGCCTTCCTCTGGACCATATATACAGCGATTATCAAGAACTGCTTGAAAAAGAGGAAATCGACTTCGTGGACATTGCGACTGCGCCGCAAATCCACCGGCAGCAAGTGGAGGCCGCTTCAAGGCACGGGCTGCATGTTTTATGCCAAAAACCATTTGCCCCTTCTCTTGAGGATGCCAGGGCTATGATAAGCGCCTCCAACCGGGCAGGGGTTCTCTTTTCAATCAATGAGAACTGGCGCTGGAGATCATGGTATAGAGAAGTCAAACGTCTGCTGGATAGCGGCCTGATCGGCCGCCCCCGTTATATTTGCATCTACCATCGGAGCAACGGCACCCTCCCCCTGGCTGACGGAAGCCTCCCCCGCCTGTTTATCGAGCAGCCATACACAATCGAAATGGATAAATTGATCGTATTTGAGTGGGGTGTTCATCTTATTGACTTGCTGCGATTCTTTTTCGGGGAGGTGAAAAGCATTTATGCCCAGCTTGAAAAGGTAAGCCCGCTCTGTAAAGGGGAGGATCGGGCACTCTTAATCCTTGAACTGGACGGGATTAAGGGTATTATCGATATAAGCTGGGCTACGATTGAAGGGGGGGAATCACCGTTTAGCCGGTCGGAACAGATGACTCTAGAAGGCGACGAGGGGACCATTGAGCTGCTTCCGCACCGGGAAGACTGCCTGCGGCTGACAACCAGAAACAAGAGCCGGCAGTATTCTACCTTCAAAGGTTCATCCGAGGAGGCCTATCAGGCCAGTTTCACCGCCGCCCAGACTCACTTCATAGAATGCTTGAGGGAAGGGCGGATTCCCGAAACTGCAGCCGGAGATAATTATAAAAGTCTGGCCGTTACTCTGGCCGCCTACGAGTCAGCCGCCAGGAATCAAGTGATTCAAATGGATGATTTTTATGTCCGTTGAAACAAAAGAGGTGGAACTGAAAGGACTGATCGATATGCATATTCACACCGCTCCGGATATCATTCCACGGTCGCTGGATGATGTACAGGCAGCCACACAGGCGGCTGAGGCCGGCATGGAGGCAATTGTCCTCAAGTCCCACGTTAACTGTACGGCCGACAGGGCAGGCATGGCTCAAAAAATCGTGCCGGGAATAAAAGTATTTGGCGGTCTAGTTTTGAATGCGGCCGTTGGCGGCCTGAATCCCACCGCGGTCGAGGCCGCCCTGGCATTGGGCGCCCGGATTATCTGGATGCCTACTCTTTCAGCGCAAAACCATAGAGAGAAGAATGGTGAAGCCCGGCCTGGAATAGGAATAAAACTCTTTACGCCCGAAGGAGAGTTGCGCCCTGAGCTTTTCGAAATATTCGATCTTGTGAAAACAGCCGAGGCTATTCTGGCAACCGGCCACGTCTCTGTGGCTGAGAGTATAGCCATTGTGCGAAAGTCGAGAGAGGTTGGAGTAAAAAAGGTGATTGTAACCCACCCGGAGGTATCGTGGATTGCTATGTCAACAGATCTACAGATGGTACTGCGCGATCTTGGTACTTACTTTGAGCGCTGCTATGTCTCCTGCCTGTCCCAGGGTGGTGGCATTCCCATTTCCCGTTTGGCAAGCGACATACGCAGGGTGGGAGTAGAATCTACAGTCCTGTCCACGGATTTCGGTGTCTCTACACTCCCTGCGCCGTTAAAGGGTCTTGAGTCTTATATTCAGGAACTGTTATCCCAGGGGTTCTCTGAAGAGGAAATATGGATGATGCTTGGGGAAAATCCAGCCAGGCTGTTGGGAATTAGATAAAGGATAGATTTCGGAGCTTAAGTAGATGACAAGGATTAGATTTTTCGGCATCGCCGCCTTTGAGATCACTCTGCCTGATGGACGGGTCGTACTTATTGATCCCTGCCTCGAGGAAAACCCGGCCAGCCCGGTCAAAATGACCGAGCTGCAACGAGTAGACCTGGTGCTGGTCAGCCATCTGGCACACGATCACCTGGGTGACACGGCAGCTATCGCCAGTCGATTTCGCTGTCCAATAATATGCGGCGCTGAAGTCAAATACTTTCTCGGTTGCCATGGTGTGGACCCGACATATATTCGCACAGTGCCCTGGCATGGGCAAGTAAATCCCCAGGGAATACGTGTTCGCTCCATACCCAGTATGCATAACTCGATGAGGATCGCACCAGATGGCAAATGGCTCTCTGGCCAGCCAATGGGTTTCATCCTCTATGCATCCGAAGATTGCCGTATTTACCACTCCGGTGACTCGGCTATTTTCAGCGATCTCAGGCTGATCGGCCAGTTGTATAGACCCAATATTGGTTTATTGTGTGCCTGTGAACTGGATCAGGACTATCTACTCTCTCTGGGAATTAAAGATCATTTTGGTAATGAGATGAGCGGGGAAGAAGGTGCTCTGGCTGCGTCGTGGCTGGGATTGGAGTATGCCCTCTGCTGTCATTATCTTCATCCAGAAAAGCG
>JBFMGN010000226.1:0-768 GCA_040752435.1 Spirochaetota bacterium | reverse complement strand
TTAAATTATATACAACCCTAAAAGCGACCGGATGTAGAAAAGTTCGTCTCAATATTGGAGAATCTAGGCGGGCCGAAGCCGATCATTCTTAACCCTGGACAAAGCTTCGAGTATCCTCCTGAAACGGAGTAATCTATGCCATTGAAAGGCAAAGTAGCCATTGTAACAGGCGCAGGGCATGGTATCGGCAAGGCGATTATGGAACTGTTCTGCGTGGAGGGGGCAGTTGTGGTTGCGGCCGATATCAACCAGGAAGCAGGAGAGAGAGCAGTGGAGATTGTTCAAGCAAGAGGCGGCAAGGCTCGTTTTGTGCTTACGGATGTCTCCAATAGTAAAGACACCAGGAACATGGTAGAGACAACCGTAAAAACCTTTGGTCAGTTAAACATCCTGGTCAACAGCGCGGGTGTATATTCCCGTGGTAATGTGGAAAGCACTACGTTGGAGCAATGGAATCATCTGCTTTCGGTAAATTTGACAGGTGTATTTCTATGTTGTAAGGCAGCCGTCCCCGCCCTAAGGCAGTCTGGGGGAGGGGTAATTATCAACATTTCATCGTCTGTGGGCTGGCAGTATGGTGCTCCGGGGATAACAGCTTATACCGCTTCTAAGTTCGGTGTTACCGGGCTTACCAAGGCTATGGCCTGTGATTATCTTTCCAGCAATATCCGCATAAATTGTATCTGTCCAGGTCCAACAGACACGCCGATGCTGCGTGCCTCCCGGCCGCATAAAGAGCTTAGCGCTTTCACCGAGGCTCAGCCTATC
>JBFMGN010000225.1:0-5840 GCA_040752435.1 Spirochaetota bacterium | reverse complement strand
AAAAACATCCACTGATATAGATATAGCAAATAATGATAAGGAGAAAAAAGAATGGACATCGGTCAAATAGGTTTTGCGGCTTGCTTGGCTTTTTCTGCCATGGGTTCAGGTATCGGTGCGGGGGTTGCAGGTATGTCTGCGGTCGGGGCCTGGAAAAAATGCCTATTTCAAAATAAACCCGCCCCCTTCATGCTGATAGTTTTCGTAGGTGCTCCTCTTACACAGACGATATACGGTATGATCTTGATGAATGCAATCCGCGCTTCCGGTTTGGAATCCATGGCGAAACTCGGTGTAGGTGTTTTCGGAGGTATTGCTATAGGGCTTTCAGCGTTGTTCCAGGGAAAAGCAGGTGCCAGTGCAGCCGATGCTCAAGCGGAGACCGGAAAAGGATTCGGTAATTATATAATGGTTTTGGGCCTTATCGAAACCGTCGCAATTTTCACGATGGTATTCTTGCTGGGTACTCTGTAATTATAAGGTTACAATCCGAAAAATCCGGGGGCTTAACTGCAAAACAAGCCGCCGCTACAAATGCCATAAATTGTAGGTAAAATGCACAGAACCAGGATAGTTCGAGTCGGTACTGTACCAATCGGTGGTGATGAACCGATATCCATTCAATCGATGTGGAAGGAAAGGCTCGATCGGATTGATCCCAATCTGCTGCGCAGGATTGAAAAACTTTCCGATCTCGGGTGCGACCTTTTAAGATTCGCAGTACCGGATCTTGAGACTGCCGAGGTTTTAGGGAAACTATCCAGAGAAGTTGCCATGCCCCTGATCGCTGATATTCATTTCGATTATAAAATCGCACTCCGCTGCATGGACTTCACGATCGCAAAAATCAGGATAAATCCGGGGAATATCGGTGCCCCGTGGAAAGTAAAGGAAGTCATTCAAAAGGCAAAAGACCGCGGCCTGCCCTTAAGGATTGGAGTGAATGCCGGCTCTCTTCCACGGAAACTCAGGGAAGAAAAGGACGTTGCCTCTGCCATGGTTAAAGCTGCAGAGCAAGAACTGGAAATTCTTTCATCTCTCGATTTTCATAATGTGATTTTTTCGCTTAAATCCTCAGGCATTGAATCAACCATCAGTGCGAACCTGGCTTTTGCTTCCAAATACGATTATCCTCTGCATCTCGGCATCACCGAAGCCGGTCCCCTTATCCCCGGAATTGTGCGGAATACCATAGGTCTCCATCGGCTTTTACAAGCAGGACTCGGCAATACGGTAAGAATATCGCTCTCTGAGGAGCCGGAAAGTGAAATTATGGCTGCTAGAGAGATTTTAGCTGCCGAAAATAAATATAATCGGGGTGTGAAGATAATCGCCTGTCCAAAATGCGGGCGGTCGTCATTTGATGTGCATTCGTTTTTGCAAGAGGCCGGAGAGTTTCTGTACTCCGTAAAAAAGAACATAACGGTTGCCATAATGGGATGCGTTGTTAACGGTCCAGAGGAGGCGCGGCACGTGGATATCGGGATAACCGGGGCCGGAAAGGAAGTAATTATTTTCAAGCACGGTGCAATTATTCACAAAATCAGACCGGAAAAAGCCTTTGAAACTTTTAAGGAAGAAATCGAGAATTTGTGATGAAACGTAGCTTTCGTTCAATAATACTGTCGATTGTATTTATCGCATTGCTTTTTTCTCCTGTTGGGTCCGAGGTTTTTTCAGAGGATACGGACGAATTTGATTTCCCCCCCTGGATACTGCTTGAAAAGGGGAAAAAAGCCTACCATGACAGGGAATTCGGGACTGCCATAAGGTATTTCAGGACGGCAATTCAGAAAGAGGGTGAATTCCCCGAGGCAGAAATGTGGGTTGGAGCGGTTTTCGAAGAAGAAGGAGAATATATTCTCGCAGAGAAACAGTATCTTAAGGCGCTGGAAATTAAAAAACTCCTCTATATCCCGGAGGACGAGTATACCATCCTCTATAAGCTTACGGAAATTTACAGGAACAGCAACCAGTATAAAAAAATGGAGGATACTCTTATAAGCCTTCTATCGAAAGATGAAATCGTATCCGGCGATGCGTACGCTTCCCTTCGTCTCGCCTATGTAAGAACTCTTAAGGAAAAAGGCTTGAATAAACTGGTCGAGCTGTACAGGCACAATAATGTCAAAACACAGGATGCACATTCACAACTGGGCATTTTTTATTACCGAACAGGCAGGTATGGTAATGCCACCCTTAACCTATTATTTACCGTTTTAACGGTCTTTTCGGTCTGTATTGATGAACTGAGAAAATTTGATCCTGACTACACTTTTAGTAATACTGAAGATTTTCTTGAGATTTCTTTAAAAGAACCGCGTTTAAAAGAGTTTATCGAAGTCGGCGGATTTTTCAAAAACCTGTACTATCTGGGCAGCTCTTTATCGGCCGAAGGTGAATTACTCAGCGCCCGGTATCTGTGGCGGATTGTTGCCACTTATGCAACTGCGGCTTTTTGGAAAGATAGGGCGCAGCGTCAGATGAAGGCGCCCTTTGTCGAACCTCTTATAGAAGTACAAAACGGCTTTTGACAATTTCAGACTGCCTTGAATGACAACCATTTTTTAACGTTTAAGTTACGCCGAATTGGGCATGAATCGGCTTGGTTGCTCTGATAGATAATTTGTCTCCTCTTGCCAGATGAATAAGAATATCGTAACCTTATCGCCTATGGATAAAATAATCATACGAGGAGCACGCGAGCATAATTTAAAAAATATCAATCTTGAATTACCCAGGAATAAACTTATCGTTATTTCCGGTTTAAGCGGATCTGGTAAATCTTCCCTCGCCTTTGACACAATCTTTGCCGAAGGGCAGCGAAGGTATGTAGAGTCCCTTTCTTCCTACGCCAGGCAATTTCTCGGCAGGTTGGATAAACCGGATCTCGATTATATCGAGGGTCTGTCACCTGCGATTTCAATTGAACAAAAGACAACCCACAAAAATCCCCGTTCCACGGTCGGGACTGTGACCGAAATCTATGATTATTACCGTCTGCTGTTTTCCAGAATCGGTATCCCTCATTGCCCGTCATGCGGGAAAGAGATTCAGGAACAATCCATAGACCAGATTCTGGATGTCATCATGGCATATCCGGAAAATACCCGTGTAATGCTTTTAGCACCTGTAGTCAGAGGAAAGAAGGGGGAACATCAGAAGATTTTAGAGGATGCCAGGAAGGCAGGCTTTGTACGTGTTCGGCTGAATGGAGATATTATTTCCCTTGATGAAGAGATCAATCTGGATAAACGAAAAAAACATAATATCGAAATTGTCGTGGATAGATTGAAAATTTCACCGGACATTCGCAAGCGGCTGGCGGAATCGGTTGAAACCACTCTCGAAGTAGCGGAAGGGAGATTAATTGCAGTCCGCTTGAAGGATGGTAAAGAGGCGGAAAAATTTTTTTCCCAGAAGAGCGCCTGTGCCGATTGTAATGTAAGTATCCCGGAACTCCAGCCGCGGCTATTTTCTTTTAACAATCCGTATGGGGCCTGTCCCGACTGCGCGGGCCTCGGGATTACGTTGGAGTTTGACCCCGATCTGGTCATTCCTGACAGAAGCCTATCCTTCAATGAGGGCGGTGTCGCGCCGTATAACCCGGACGCGGCCTGGCAGCGAAGCTGGTTCGAATCCCTCGCCCGGCATTACGGTTTTAATCTGAATACCCCCCTTAAAGATTTACCGGAAGAGATCGTCAATATTATTCTCTACGGGAGCAGGGAAACTATCGAGGTAAAGTACATAAACAAAGAAAAAACGGGAAAATTCGAGTATGCCAGCCGTTTTCGCGGTGTTTTAAATGATCTTAAGCGGAGATACTTCGAAACATCCTCTGAAGGCATCAAAGAGTGGCTTGAAGGGTTTATGAGCCAGAAGGAATGTAAAACTTGTGCTGGGAAAAGGCTTAAAAAAGAAAGTCTGGCGGTTACGATTCATAAGAAAAACATCTATGAACTTTCAATCATGACGGTTAGGGAATCCCTGGAATTCTTTAATAACCTCAAGGTGACGAAGACTGAACAGTTGATCGCTCACCAGATAATAAAGGAGATAACTGCCCGTCTTTCTTTCATGGAAAATGTAGGCCTGGATTATTTGACGCTGGAACGAAAGGCGTCAACCCTCTCAGGTGGGGAGGCCCAGAGAATCCGGCTGGCGACCCAGATTGGTTCATCACTGGTAGGGGTGCTGTATATCCTTGACGAACCTACCATTGGGCTGCATCAGAAGGATAACCAGCGGCTGATAGATACCCTGAAACATCTGCGGGATATCGGTAATACCCTGATCGTCGTTGAGCATGACGAACAGACCTTGCGGACGGCAGACTATATTGTTGATCTTGGGCCCGGTGCAGGGGTGCATGGCGGGTATGTAATTGCGAGCGGTGAATTGCAGGAGATAATTTTCAATAAGGCAAGTTTAACGGGGAAATATTTGAGTGGGGCTATTACCATTGAAAACAGAAAGACCCGCCGACCGGGAAACAGTCAATTTATTACAATATATGGTGCCAGAGAACACAATTTAAAAAACATCGACGTTTCTTTTCCACTGGGGAAATTGACTGTAATAACCGGGGTTTCCGGTTCCGGTAAATCGACCCTGTTATCGGATCTTCTCTATCCGAGCCTGTCCAACCGGGTCGCAAAAACCCATCTTCCCGAGGGGAATTATAACAGGATAACGGGCGTTGAAAATATCGATAAGGTAATCAACATCGACCAAAGCCCAATCGGAAGAACACCGCGCTCTAATCCGGCTACCTACGTGGGTCTGTTTACACCCATACGGGAACTATTCGCCTCTCTCCCGGAATCAAAAGCGCGCGGTTATAAGGCCGGCCGGTTCTCCTTTAACGTAAAGGGCGGGAGATGCGAGAACTGTCAGGGTGACGGTACCATAAAAATAGAAATGCATTTCCTGCCGGATGTTTACATTACCTGTGATGTATGCAAAGGAAAACGTTTCAACCGGGAAACCCTGGATATCCGATATAAGGGGAAGAATATCTACGAAGTGCTTGATATGACCGTAGAAGATGCTTTGCAGTTCTTTTCAACTATCCCTAAAATTGAACGGAAATTGAGTACCTTACAGTCCGTCGGACTGGGTTATATCAAGCTTGGCCAGTCGGCCTTAACGCTATCCGGAGGTGAAGCACAACGAGTAAAACTCTCACTGGAACTGTCAAAACGGACTACCGGAAAGACTTTTTATATTCTCGATGAACCGACAACAGGACTGCATTTCGCCGATGTAAAAAAATTGATGGAAGTTATTCAGGTAATTGTGGATAACGGTAACACCGTCGCGCTGATAGAGCATAATTTGGATGTGATAAAACAGGCCGATCATATAATAGATCTAGGACCCCTCGGCGGGCATAAAGGTGGAGAAATTATCGCTACAGGAACACCAGAAGAGGTGGCGGTTTGTGACACATCTTTCACCGGTATGTACTTAAAAGAGGTTCTTAAGGGCAAACCTTGAGGAGACTGGCGCTTTTTCCCCTGCTATTCGTATTCGCTTCCACTCTTTGCTTTTCCGCTCCGAAAACCGATGAAGCAGAATCAAAAGAAAGCGGTCTTTTTCAGCGCACCCTGGCCATGGACATCGATACCGCCGGCTATTATGAACTCCTCTCCTGGTGCCAGGTTTTAGGAATTTCCGAGAAGGGTGGCAGGAAAGAGCTTCAGCAGCGTTTACGGGATTATTATCGGATAACACCCAGCAAAGAACAAAAGAAAGAAGAAGAAGCCGCAAAAAGAATCTCAATTGAATCTGCACGCAAGACCGAATATTTTACAATTGAAGAAATAAATGAAAAA
>JBFMGN010000224.1:0-5841 GCA_040752435.1 Spirochaetota bacterium | reverse complement strand
CCTTTATTACAGGCGGTTTTTTTTCCGCGCTGGCAGGGTTTATCGGAATGTTTATTGCAACCCGTGCAAATGCAAGGACAACCAACGCTGCCAGGGAAAGTCTTAACTCCGGGTTGCGCGTTGCGTTCTCGTCAGGAACGGTAATGGGAATGGTGGTGGTCGGTTTAGGGCTTCTCGACCTTTCAATCTGGTGGACGCTTTTGCGTTACGCCTTCAAGGTTCCTGTTCAAGAGATTCCTCCGATCATGATTACCTTCGGTATGGGCGCATCGACTATGGCCCTGTTTGCCCGGGTGGGCGGCGGTATTTTTACCAAGGCCGCGGATGTAGGCGCAGACCTTGTAGGCAAGGTTGAAACGGGTATTCCGGAAGATGACCCGCGGAACCCGGCGACAATCGCGGATAATGTCGGGGATAATGTCGGGGATGTGGCGGGGATGGGAGCTGATCTCTATGAATCATACGTGGGTTCCGTTGTGGCAACTATGGCTTTAGGCAGTGTTTTCGCCCAGAGTCTTGAGGGGATTTCCCCGCTGCAGGCGATACAGATTCCGGTTTCCATTGCAACTATCGGGGTTATTTGTTCGATCCTCGGAACCGCTCTAGTGCGGGCAAAAGGCGATGCCTCCCAGAAAGTCTTGCTGGGGGCCTTAAGGCGCGGAATTTATTTCAGTACGATACTGATTGCCTTGCTTTCTTTCTTCTTTGTTTTTTTGACTGTCGGTTCGCGTTTTATCGGTATGTGGGGCGCACTGCTTGTAGGACTTCTGGCAGGCAATATTATTGGATTCTTTACTGAGTACTACACCTCCGATCACTACAGACCTACCCAGAAGCTTGCGGATGAATCCCAGACTGGCCCGGCGACAATCATTATCGGCGGCTTATCCCTCGGTATGCTTTCCACCTTTATACCGGTTGTTACAGTCGCCCTGGCGACTCTGTTCGCCTTTTTCCTTTCCGGTGGTTTCACTCATGCAGGCGCCGGGCTTTATGGAGTGGGCCTTGCGGCTGTCGGTATGCTTTCAACCCTGGGCATCACCCTCGCTACGGATGCTTACGGACCTGTGGCCGATAATGCCGGCGGAATTGCTGAAATGTCCCACCAGGAGGCGGAAGTCAGAAACAGAACCGATGCACTTGACTCTTTAGGCAATACCACCGCGGCAACGGGAAAGGGTTTTGCAATCGGTTCGGCCGCGTTAACCGCCCTTGCACTGATAGCCGAATACGCCAACAAGATCATTGAAGGATTGCAGAAACTCGAAGTCAGCCGGGCTTTTGAGAATTTCTATACTGGTTTAGTGACAATTAGCCGGGATGCCGGCGGTGTATTCGTAAGCGCTACTCTGTCTGTCAATATGATGGATCCGAAGGTCCTTGTCGGGGTATTTATCGGCGCAGTACTTCCGTTTTTATTCTGCTCCCTTACCATGAAAGCCGTTGGAAGGGCGGCGGGGGATATGGTAAAAGAAGTAAGGCGACAGTTCAAAGAGAAAAAAGGCATTCTCGAAGGCACCGAACTCCCTGATTATGCCGCCTGTGTAGCGATATCGACGAAAGGCGCCCAGAAAGAAATGGTACTGCCGGCGTTGCTTGCCATTATCAGCCCCATCCTTATCGGGATTATTTTTGGTCCTTTTACCGTTGTAGCACTCCTGGTTGGGTCACTCTGCTCCGGGTTTGTAGTGGCAGTTATGATGGCAAATGCCGGCGGGGCATGGGATAATGCCAAAAAATTTATCGAGAAAGGCAACCTCGGAGGTAAAGGTTCTGCTCAGCATAAGGCGGCGGTTGTCGGCGATACGGTAGGCGACCCCTTCAAGGACACTTCCGGTCCGTCGTTGAATATTCTTTTAAAACTCATGTCCATGGTCTCGATTGTTTTTGTCACCGTTTCTATTGTACTGAATGACCTCCTTATTAAGCTTATTTTTTAGTATCGGGGACAAGTTGGCATTTTAAGAACACCTGTTAAGAGGACGCCTATTTAGTGGCTATAGTTACCGTAATAATATCCTGGTAAGAGCCTTCGGTGGCCATACCGTAGGGTTGTATGATTACAGTGAAATTATACCTGAAACCTGCCAAATCGGTTGGGCTCTGGTTGACAAGCACATCAACGGGCCGGGTTCCGGTAAGATTGACCGGGGAACCGTTGAATATAAAGACATAGGGGACCGTGCTTTTATCCGAGCGGTCTAAATTCGCCATGACTCCCTTGTTATCCGATTGAAGGGACAACGAAAAGGCCGCGTTAGAACGGACAATAATATCACCGGAGTTGGTAGCTCCTTCTTTAAGTATTCCGAAGTCAATCGCCAGATCTTTTTGCAGTGGATCGAAGGGGAAGGCAGGGCGAACAATCGAGATGTCCACTACCTGGCTTATACTTGCCTGGTATGTAACGGTCTGTGAATCATACTCCGTTGCCGAACCGATTGTTCCCGCATATAGAGTAACTGTAACCGTATCCTCATATTTTCCCGGTGCTAAAAACTGGCCGGCCGGGATATACAAGAGATAGGTTAAATCGACCGTCTGCCAACCGGAACTCGCCGGGAAAGTCCCTGCCAATACCTCCCCAGGCGACGGGCTTCCTGAAAGGTCTTTGAGAATATTTTTTTGAATTGCGTTGTCGAAAATCTGGTATTTCAGATTATTTAACCCAGATGCGGACATAAAACGGTTTGAAAAAATACCGGTAAAAGATGTCTTTTCATATTCTAATTTTCCTTCTCCAATGTTCTTTCTTCTGTATTTATTTCTTCGGTCAATACTTCTGGCTGCCGGTTTTTATTTTCGGAGAAGCTCAATTTCATCCGTCCCAGGTCAATATAGCCGGTCACCCCGTCCTCAATTGAAAACGTTTTGCGCGACTCCGGCTTTAAGTATAGATACAAGTCATACAACCCGGGTTTTAAACCGTATATCATAAACCCGCCTGTTCTGTCCGTAAAAAAAAGTATAGGTTCAGCAGCCTGCGGACCGGTGGAAACGACCTCGCCTGCCTGAAGGGGAATCGGTTCATCCGTATCAGCGACCAGGGTTCCGCCTGCATATACTATTGCATCCGTTCCGACAGAAACGAGAGTCCCGCTTTTATAAGCCGGGATTAATGTGAACGCAGTTGTACCAAGATCATACCCCGGCGGCAGATCCGGTGATTCCACTGTTACCCGTTCGTAATAGTATGATCTAAGAGCACTCAAAACCGGAAGCCCGAGAAAATCCGTTTTCGCTGAATAATTTCCGGAAACCTGATTAACCCCCAGAAACTTACCTTTAATTCCGGCTTGTGGTGATATTATTGCAAAACTATCGCTTATCGGAGCAGATATGGCGAACTTACCTCCCGCGAAAGTAAGGGCGGTTCCTAAACGCAGGCTTATTCTGTTTTGAAAGCTGTCAGCTTCGATTGCCGTTTGTGTAACCGATTCGGAAAGATCTGCATTCAGTCTGTAACCGGGATAATTGAAATTAATAAATGCAGTTTTGCCTGCGTTTTTTGAAAACGGCATACCCTGGATTCCACCGTAAAGATTAATTCCGTTAATATGCCTCTCCGATTTTTTGTTCCAACTGATGCTGGAATTACCCGTTTCAATTTCTTGTTTGACCGTTATAGACTGCTTTAATTCGCTCGGATTCGATGTCAGAGAAATTGTTCCCTGCCAGTCGATCGGTGCATTCATGGGAAAGTTCATATTCAAACTAAACCTGAGAGCAGTGGATTTGGAAAATGCCTTTGTCGCCATTATTGAGAATCCGGGTACGTTTGGAGCAGGTTCCCTGCCAACCCTGTACCTCGCACCGACTCCAAAACCTAATCCGAAGGGTAACTGTAAACTGCTATTACCGGACAGATCGAAAGAGTATTTATTGGATGGTTCTATATTGCCCAGGCTTCCGAAATGAGGTCCCGTGTACATTGCGGAGAAAAAAAACACCGGGTTCCCACGCTTGCGAAGGTTTGTAAATCGGTACTGTAATAAAGCCGCAATATCCGGCCCAGCTTTCTCAATGTTGCTGACTGCAAAATCTAGGCCGAATGTCCCGATGATTGTTGCAAAAAGTATTTTTGCACCTATAAGCTGCTGATGTATATCAAGCTGTAAATTAAGGCCGGCCGTGAAAATGTTGTTAAACCCGTAATTATGAAAGGCTGTAAGCTTTGGCAATTCAAGTTTGTACGGCGGTATGCCTATGGAGTAGGAGTAATACGCCTGCCGGGCGGGAAGAAGATCGCTGTCGAACGGGAAGGCATATTCCTTGATTTCTTTTTTACCGAAACTGTCGATAATTTCAAGCTCAAGGTAATAAAAGGTTTATCCTTTCGGGAGCTAACCGAATGTATTGCCCGGGCGACAAGTTCCTTTCCTGTTCCACTTTCACCGCGGATTAATATATTTACATCGCTTTTTGCACTTTTATTGGCAGTCTTAAGGCTCTCCATCATCTCCGGGCTTTGGGTAACGATGGATTCAAATCAGGTATTAAAAACTGAAATAGCGTCGGCCCTTGCAACAACAGCCAAAAATGTTTATTACTATAATCAGATTACATTATTGGGGGTAAAAATGAAAAAATGGATTTTGGTATGTTGTATTTCCATGCTTTTCATCTCCGGTTTATGGGCTTTTGAGGTCGGCGGCGGAATATCCGTTTTTGTACCCGAATCTCTTTACCTTCATAAACAGGGAAGCGTCAGCGTTGAGACGAACCTGGAGTATTCCTTCGGTATAGGGAAAGTGATTCGTTTCCCCATCGGGATTACCTATATGAAAGTGACGGGCTTGATGACCTATGGAGAAGGAGCTGAAAATACAAACAAACCGTGGTTTGTTTCCGACGCCTTGATCCCCAAAATCGGTCTATTAATCCATATCCCAATATCGGTTTTATACCTGGAAGTATTCGGCGGCGGCGCCGGTTTCTGGAATTTTTACCAGCAGCCTTTGGTGGGAAACATCGAGCAATATTTTGCAGGGACTCTGGGTAAAGAGGTTGCTTTCTCTAATCCCGGTTTTACCAGAAAATTCGGCGTCGGGTATTTATTCGGGGGAGCAATCGGGTTGAAGCTCCAGAAAATAAGCATAGACGTAAGCTGCACTTATATGCGGCTAACTGCGCCTCTTACTATGAGCGGCACACTGTATACTATTGAACCGATCAGTTCAGATACCGGTAATACCACTGCGGTAAAATCTCCCTACAGTAATGACAAGTTGAAGCTGGTTTTAAGCGGTCTTTCATTCAGCATCGGCGGCAAGTTCGCATTTTAAACGCGTGTAATTCTGATCAGCTTAAAACCCTAACCAAAATCTGTGATCATTTCTTTTAATTTGTTAAAATTGCTTTGCCTGTCTTTTCCTTTTTCGAACAGAGAAGAACTTCCCGTAACGAGAACGTTTGCGCCCGCGGCCAGCATTTTAGGGATGTTGTCCCAGCTAACGTTCCCGTCAACTTCGATGTCGATAGGAAGGTTTAAGAATTTAAGATATTGGGCGCAATCTTTTATTTTTTCCAGTGCGCCAGGTGCAAGTGATTGACCGGCATACCCCGGGTTTACCGTCATAATGCAGATTTGCCCAACTCCGGGAAGCAGGTGGCGTACCGCTTCAACAGGCAGAGCCGGATCGACGGCAATTCCCGGTACTGCTCCGTGACTTTTGATTAGCTCGATTGTACGCAGCGGGTGGTAACTCGTTTCAGGATGGATTGTAATAATTGAGTTTGTGAATGCGGCGAAAACAGGTATAAAGGCATCGGGATTTTCAACCATCAGATGTATATCCAGGGGAATAGCAGAATAGGAAACGATCGACTGGCAGAAGTCCG
>JBFMGN010000223.1:0-5842 GCA_040752435.1 Spirochaetota bacterium | reverse complement strand
CGGCAGAATGTTCATGATGAACCGGGGATGGAGCGGGAATATGCCCCAGGTCGTTTTCCTGGAGATTGACAGCCGGGACTTTCTGGTGAATCAGAACCTCTATCGAATCGGGTTTTTCGTGGCGCCGCTGTTTCTCTCGGCTCTTATTTTCATCCTTGGTTATTTATATCGAAAAAATCTCGGGTATCGAAGGGAGATCGAATCTCAGAGAGAACTTGCCAGGCTTGGAGAAATTGCGAGGACTTTATCTCACGAAATAAAAAACCCGTTAAGTGCCATCAAGCTTCAGACAGGTATACTAAAAAAAACCGTTTCCGCGGTTAATTCCGGGGAGCTTACGGTGATTGAGGAAGAGGTAAACCGAATCAGTCTTTTAACCGACCGAATACGGGATTTCTTGAAAAATCCTCTCGGAACACCGGAAACCATTGAGATCAGGAAGTTTATAAAAGACCTTATTTACAGGCTGAAATGGGATATTGAGGTCCACTGTAACTCCCAGGAAGATTATTATATTAAATTCGATTCGGAACGCCTCCGGTCTGTATTAGAGAACATACTGAAAAACGCCCTTGAAAGTTCCAGTACCCGGGTGCAGGTTTTCCTTGAAGCCGGAAAAACCCGGATCGAAATGAAAGTTATCGATAACGGCGAGGGAATTCCGGATGAAATACAGGGGAAGATATTTGATCCCTTTTTTACGAGCAAAACCAAGGGGTCAGGCATCGGGTTATCCATTTCCAGGCGTTTCGTAGAAGCAGCCGGGGGAAAACTCGAGGTGGGAAGAGCCAATGGGAGTGGCACTGAAGTAAAAATACTGCTGAACCGGGAAAAGTCATGAAGGTTATCGTTGTTGATGACGAAGAAGTCATCTGTAAGTCTATAAAACGGTATCTTGAACTCAGCGATATTGAAGCGGTCTGCGCCGAAAACGGACTGTCCGCCCAACGGATGATCGAGCAGGAGGCATTTACAGCCGCGGTGGTGGATCTGAAAATGCCTGGGATGAACGGCTTACAACTGCTTGAATGGATAAGGGAGGAAGAACCGCGACTTCCGGTGATTATGATTTCCGCCCACGGAGAGATAAAGGATGCCGTGGAGGCTATGAAGTTTGGCGCACAGGACTATATAGTAAAACCTTTTGAGCCGGAAGAGCTTATACTGCGTTTGAAAAAGGTCATTGATGAACAGAAACTAAGGAATCAGTTGGAGCTGGGTAAAATGATCCATAGGGAGGGGACGGATTTAATCGGATCGACGCCGGCGCTGGTTAAAATAAAAAAAATAATTGAAAAAATAGCGAGTACACCTTCTACCGTACTTATAACGGGTGAAAGCGGGGTCGGCAAGGAGGTAGTGGCACGGAATATCCATGCCTTATCCTCGGTTTCCGACGGACCTTTCATCGGCATCAATATAGGCGGGGTACCGGAGAACCTCATAGAAAGTGAACTTTTCGGCTATGAAAGAGGGGCTTTTACCGGAGCCTCAGCCCGGAAGCTGGGGATGTTTGAACTTGCAAACGGGGGTACCCTTTTTCTGGACGAGATAGGCGACATGCCCTTTCACCTGCAAGTAAAGCTGCTCCGGGTTCTGCAGGACAAAAGAATCCAAAGGCTTGGTGGAAATCAATTTATTCCGATTGACGCACGGCTAATATCCGCCACCAATAAAGACCTGGAAAGTATGGTGAGAATGGGTAAGTTTCGGGAAGACCTTTTCTACAGGCTCAATGTCTTAAAGATTGAAGTCCCGCCCCTGCGGGAAAGGAGCGAAGATATACCTCAGCTTGTAGGTTACATTGTTGAAAAATTGAACGCTAAGATGGGAAAGACGATTAAAAAGGTTTCTCCCCAGGCGGTTAAAAAGCTTGCGTCCTATGCTTTTCCGGGAAATATAAGGGAATTGGAAAATATTCTGGAGCGAGCCTTTATTTTTGCCGATTCGGATGAGATTGAAGAACGGGATATCGAGGTAAGACTGGACAAGCCGCTTGCGCCCGGTCCCAAACCGTTGGCCTTGAAGGAAATGGAAAAAAGGAGAATCATTGAAGCCCTTCACAGGTGGGAAGGAAACCGGACAAAGGCGGCCGAAGAACTTGGAATTACAAGAAGGACGCTTTTAAATAAAATTAATGAGTATGGACTTGCACTGTAACCTCTTCTTTCGATGCTAATTTGTTATTAAATATATAGAGAGGCTCTTGCAAAAATAGTAAGCCCCCTTCGAGGGCGAGAAGCGAGGGCAAGCATATGGGGCAGCCCCCTACAGGGAGATGGGGTTTCGAACCGAGAACACGGAGAAAAGAAGAAGGAGAAGAATTCCGCACAGAGAACACAGAGGGCACGGAGAGGACAGAGGAGGAAATTGGGACTTTCAGTATTATAAGGAAGGGAGGTGCAGCCTTGCATTGTTGCGTGCGTCCTTATTGCGCTCCTTAATCTCTGTGTACTCTGTGTGAAATTTCTTAGGGCGGCAAAGGCGGGTAGTCCCCTACGGGGACGAGAAGCGAGGGCAAGCATATAGGGTAGTTTTCGAAGGGGACGGAATGTAAGGAATTTTTTATTTCTTTGTATTGTAAATATTTAAAATATTTCCGTGTAATTCCGGGTATTTCCGTGGCTAATTTCCCCTGATTTTTTAAAGAGGCTCATAGAATCAGTGTTAAAATTTAAGTTAATTTTTATTATATTTCCATCAGGGTTTATTAGAATAAAAATAGGAAATATACTATACTAAATAGTTGTTTGTTACTATTCAATAATAATGGAAGGGTGTATGCCGGGTAATAAAGATACTATGCCCGAAGAATTAATAACACCGGAAATGGTGGAAAGTTTTATTGCGGAATCCACCGATCTTCTTGATAATACTGAAAGGAGCTTACTTGAGATGGAGAGAGCTCCCCTGGATAACAAGTTGATTGCGGACTCCTTCAGAGCAATTCATACTGTGAAGGGGAATGCCGGGTTCTTCGGTTTTGCCGAGATAGAACGAATGTGCATGGATATAGAATCCGTTATGGATTCAATCCGAAAAGGCCTGAAAAAGGCGGATAATAATACTGTTTCGGCTTTACTTGCAAGTGTAGATTCCCTTCGCCGGTTAGTCGGCACAGTTGGATCAAAAATGACCCCCTCTTCAACCGGCGGCAATGCGGTTAAGGAAAAACCGGACGATAGTTTTAAGAATACAACCTCTTACCCTGAAACAGATAAATTGGAGGAGGGGGAATACATGCCCATTGGAGAAATGCTGATAAAAATGGGTGTAGTGTCGGAGGAAGTAATAGAGAAAGCCCTTGATATTCAGAATAAAAAGATTGGGGAGTTGCTGCTGGAGGAAGGGGCCACTACCAGGGAAGAGGTTGAAAAAGCGCTTTCGGAACAGGGCAAAATGGGTGCAGTTGTCAGCGATCAGGAGTCTTCATATACCGTAAAACGGAAAGATATTCGGGTCGATACGGAAAAACTTGATAAACTTTTCGATCTGATGGGGGAACTCATTACGGCCGAAGCTATGGTTGTAAACCATCCGGAGCTTGAGGGTCTGGAAATTGACAATTTTCACCGGGCTGCAGGTTCCATGTCCAAAATAACCAGGGCTATGCAGGAAATTACCATGGCCATCCGTATGATCCCTTTGGACGGTCTTTTTAATAAAATGCGGCGCCTTGTGCGGGATTTATCCCGGAAATTCGATAAAAAGATCAACCTCATTATTACAGGCCAGGATACTGAAATGGACAGGAGTGTAATGGAGGAAATATCCGATCCCCTTATTCATATTATCAGAAATGCAATCGATCATGGAATAGAAGACTGCCAGGAACGGATAAAAAAAGGCAAGGATGAAAGCGGCCTGATACAACTGGACGCCAAATATGAAGGCAATGAGATCTGGATCACAATTACGGATGATGGAGCCGGGCTTAATAAAGAGAAAATACTGCGAAAGGCTGAAAAAAACGGGCTTATAACAGGCAGTGGGGCGGATATGTCGGATCGGGATATCTGGCAGTTGATCTTTGAACCGGGTTTCTCAACCGCGGAAAAAGTTTCAGAGATTTCCGGCCGCGGGGTGGGTATGGATGTAGTAAGACGGAATATGGAGAAACTCCGGGGGAAAGTTGATATATCAAGTGTCATGGATAAGGAAACCCAGATAATATTAAAAATACCCCTTACCCTGGCGATCGTCGATGGTATTACGTTTAAAATTGGTACTCTGCTCTATTCGATCCCCATAACCGATGTCGTTGAGTTCCAAAAGGTCGGCGCGCACCAGGTGACCAGAACACGGGCCAGCGAGGAAGTGCTACGGCTGCGGAGTGAGATTATTCCGGTTATCAGGTTGTATGACTTTTTTAAAATTGAAAATGCGAAGACTGATATCAGCCACGGTATTTTTATTATTGTCCAGGCGGCCGGCAAAAGGGCTGCTCTTATGGTTGATGAAATTATCGGGTATAAACAGGTTGTTATTAAACCGTTGCCCGAATATATAGGTCGTCTGCGGGCACTGTCAGGCTTAAGTATCCTGGGTAACGGTGAGGTCAGCCTGATTATTGATACAGGGTCTCTTATAAAAGAGAAACTCGAATAGTCGCTGGTACGACAGGAGGCGGAAAATGAGTGAAGAAACAAAAGTAGTCGGCAAACAAAATGATGTGGATGATGATCTTTTTCTGCTTGATGATGAAGATGAGAACAATCAGGCGAATAAATATCTTTTATTCAACCTTGGGAATGAAGTCTACGGAATAGGTATACTCCATGTAACCGATATCATCGAAATGCAGAAAATTACGGAAGTCCCCGATATGCCGGTCTATATTAAAGGGGTGATAAATCTACGGGGCAAGGTTATTCCGGTGATGGATCTCAGGCTGCGCTTCGGACTTAAGCCCCGCGAATATGACGACCGAACTTGCATAATCGTTGTCAATGTTGATAAAACTTCCATAGGCCTTATTGTAGATACAGTGGCTGAAGTTCACGATATTCTGCCGAAAGACATTTCTCCGGCCCCGAGCTTTAAATCGGAATCCGGCAGGGAACAGTACATTTCCGGACTTGGCAAAATCGATGAAGAAGTTAAAATTCTCCTGGACGTTCAGAAAATATTATACAGGGAGGATTTGTCTAACATATCTTAAGGCTCATATGGAAAAGGCATAGAAGGGATGTATGGTATATTGGAATGACCTTGGTATTGATGGGATTATAGAACTAACCGATAAAGAATTTTCTCTGATTTCCGAACTTGTCTATAAAAAGTTCGGGATCAATCTGACAGACAAGAAAAAGGCTTTAGTCAGAGGGCGTCTTAATAAGCTGATTAAAACCCTCGGGTTTACCAGTTTTGAAGACTACTACAACTCAATTATTAACGACCCAACGGGGAGCCAGCTTTCCTCCATGATTGACAGAATTTCGACAAACCATTCCTTTTTCTTCAGAGAAAAAGATCATTTCGATTTTCTTTTGACGAAAGCCCTGCCGGAGCTGGTCGAAAGGTTTCAGTCGCAGGCTCCCTTCGATTTAAAGATCTGGTGCGCGGGCTGTGCCGCCGGTGAAGAAGCCTATACTCTGGCGATGATACTGGCTGAATACTTCGGTCTTAATTTTTTTAAAGGGCGGCCCCCCATACTGGCGACGGATATTTCCCTGACTACGTTAAATCAGGCTGTAAAAGGAGAATATCCCAAAGAAAGGATCAGCACTGTCCCTGAACCATTCCGGAAAAAATATATAAGGGAAAGCGGCGCCGGAGTATACAAAGTTATCGACGAATTAAAACGTCTTGTTTTATTTAAGCGGCTCAATTTTATGAACGA
>JBFMGN010000222.1:0-5849 GCA_040752435.1 Spirochaetota bacterium | reverse complement strand
CGGTGCCATTGCCATTAAATTGAAGAATCCCGTCTTTGAAAGCCAGACCAAAAATAAACTTGGTAATACCGAAATAAAGGGCTGGATTGTCTCGGAAGTGAAATCCGGGATAGTGGATTTTCTCCATAAGAACAGTTCTGCCGCCAAAAAACTTGAGCAGAAAATAGTCAACAATGAGAACTTACGAAAAGAACTTAACAGCGTAAAGCGTGAGGCAAAAGAGGCAGCGAAAAAGATCGCCCTTAAGATACCGAATTTGAAAGACTGTAAATACCATCTTGAAGAGCGCCCGAGAGGGGAAGAGTCCACGATTTTCATAACTGAAGGTCAATCGGCTTCCGGGTCTATGGTTTCGTCCCGGGATGTATATACCCAGGCTATTTTCTCCCTCCGCGGCAAACCTCAAAATATGTTCGGTCGAAAGCGGGCGGAAATTTACAAGAACGAAGAACTGTACAATATGATGATGGCTTTAGGGATAGAAAATGAAATTGAGGGTTTACGGTACGCCCGGATTGTACTGGCAACGGACGCCGATTACGACGGCTTCCACATCCGAAACCTGCTGTTAACTTTCTTCTTAAACTACTTCGAGGAACTGGTGGTCGCAGGCAGGGTCTATATCCTTGAAACACCTTTATTCAGGGTCCGCAACAAACAGGAGACAAGGTACTGCTATAATCTTAAAGAACGGGACGAAGCCATCCAGGCTCTTTCCCACCCGGAAGTGACCCGTTTCAAGGGACTGGGAGAGATTTCGCCTAAGGAGTTTGGACAATTTATCGGAGAGGATATGCGGCTTATCGATGTAAATGTCCGTACGATTAAGAATGTAATGGATACGCTGGATTTCTATATGGGGAAAAATACTCCGGAGCGCCGTGATTTCATTATGGAGAATCTTATCTGATGGCGTATGTAAAACAACTTTTCAATACCAACTTCCTCGAATATGCATCCTACGTAATTAAAGACCGGGCAATCCCCCATATCGACGATGGGCTTAAACCAGTCCAGCGCCGTATTCTGCATACCCTCTTCGAGATGGATGACGGCAAGTTTCATAAAGTGGCGAATGTAGTCGGTCATTGTATGAAGTATCACCCCCACGGTGATGCCTCGATTTATTCCGCCCTTGTTGTTCTTGCAAACAAAGACCTTTTTATCGAAAAGCAGGGTAATTTCGGCAATATATTTACCGGGGACGAACCGTCGGCGGCGCGTTACATTGAATGTCGCCTTCTGCCGCTGGCAAAGGAGGTATTGTACAACCCGGAGATAACTGAGTATGAGGACTCCTACGACGGCCGGAACAGGGAGCCCGTGACCTTCCCGGCCAAGATTCCAGTGGTACTTATCCAGGGAGCGGAAGGAATTGCAGTCGGTATGTCGACTAAGATCCTCCCCCATAATTTTATGGAGGTGTTGGAAGCTGTTGTTGCCGAACTGAAGGGTGAGAAATTTCGACTCTTTCCCGACTTCCCGACTGGAGGGCTGATGGACGTCTCCGCCTATGACGACGGGCTTGGTAAAGTTCTTGTCAGGGCTAAACTGGATACCAAAGACCCGAAACGGATTGTTATCCGTGAGCTTCCCTTTGGAAGTACGACCGAATCTCTGATCGCATCTATAGAATCGGCCGCCCGTAAAAACAAGATAAAAATAGCAGGGATAAGTGATTTTACAACAGAGAATGTCGAAATCGAAATAAAACCGGCCAGGGGTGTCCTGGCTGGGGATGTTCTGGATGCCCTGTATGCATTTAGCGAGTGCGAATCTTCTATTTCCGTAAATCTGCTTGTAATCACCGACAGGAAACCCGTGGTAATGACAGTTACGGAGGTTATCAAGTATCACGCGAAAAAACTGGTGGAAGTTTTAAAGGCGGAACTGAAACTTGAAGAGGAACAGCTTAAGGACAGGCTCCACGCCCGAACCCTGGAGCAGATATTTATCGAGGAGCGGCTGTATAAGCACATCGAGAAAATGACCACCCAGGAGACGGTCAACAAGGCGGTGGTTGACGGATTCAAACCCTTCAAGAAACTGATAAAGCGTGACATTACGCCCGAGGATATAGAACGGCTGTTAAAAATTCCCATACGGCGGATATCGCTCTATGATATCAACAAAATAAAAAAGGAAATGCAGGAGATCAAGGCCCGCTTAAAAAGGATAAAGTATCATCTGGGGAATCTTACTGCCTATGCCGTTGATTTCCTTTCTACAATTATAAAAAATAACAAGACCCAGCATAAGCGAAAAACGGAGATTGTAAGCTTCCGTAAGGTTGATGTCCGCGAAGCTGCTCAGAGAAACCTGAAACTCCGGTATGATGCGACTACAGGCTACCTGGGATACGAGGTCAGCTCGGGCGAGGCCCTGTTTGATGTTTCGGTGTATGACCGTATTCTGGTTGTAAGGCGGACAGGTACGTATTCGGTTATAAAAGTGCCTGAGAAATTGTTTGTGGATAAGGGAATGCTGTACTCAAGCCTGGCCGATAAGGAAGTTCTGTCGAAGAAGGTATTTACCGTGATTTATAAGGATAATTCGACCGGATTCGGCTACTTGAAGAGATGCAGGATAGAGCAGTATATTCTTGATAAGGGCTATGTGCTGGTACCGGAAAACACAACGGTATTAAAACTGGCAACCAAAGAAAACATAGAGGTTGTAGTCAGTTATAAACCGAAACCCCAGTTAAAAATTCTTGAAGAGACCTTTAGGGTGAAAGATTTTCTCATAAAAGGGGTTAAGGCAGCCGGTGTCCGTTTAAGCACCCGGGAAATTCATGGGGTGAAATTGATTTTAGCCGGTAAAAAGCAGTCCGGAAGGAGTACAAAATGATAAAGGATGCGGAAACGATTGTAGTCAGGGAGAGCAGTGATATTGAAGCTTTGATAGACGGGGGGAACTACCTTGCGGCATACCTTAAAATAAAAAATCTGCCTGAGGACGACCCTAAAAAAGATGAACTGGCAGGCAGAGTTGTAATGAAGATTGTTGAGGACCTTGGGAACGCCCAGAAAAAAGACGCTGAAGAAAAGGTGTTTTATCTCCGTTCACTTCTTATTTGGATTTTCAAAGATGTTCCAGGTTTGTCATTAATCTATAGGGATCAGCTTAAAAGCTCCAGGAAATCGTCCCAGCCGGTTCTCGATTTTTTTAACACGTTAAAGGAAATCGGCGAAAGGCCGCTTCAGCCTCAGGATGTGGCCCAGAAAATTGAAGAGACCGTTTTGAACATCAAACAGAACATTGACGATGCCGCGCAGCGCTTAAATAACGACGAGGTTCGGGAACAGGTAAGAGATTTGTTTACTCTGGCTGAGACCGGTGTGCGGGAGGGGCTTAAACAGGTGTCCGACATAATAGATATGATTGCAAAAAATCAACGAAACTCGAAGGATGAGGAAAAATAATCACCTCACCTTCAATACCCGGGCTGTATTGAAAATTGCCAGTAACGCTACTCCCATATCACCAAAGACGGCTTCCCACATTGTTGCAATACCCAGGAAACCCAGGATGATAAAAAGCACTTTAACGCCAAGGGCGAAAACTACATTTTCAATCAGTATTTCCCTGGTTTTTCTTGCCAGGTGGATCGCTTCTGGAATTTTTACAAGGGAATCATTCATTATGACTATGTCCGCCGTTTCTATGGCCGCGTCAGAACCTAAACTCCCCATTGAAATACCGATGTCCGCCCGCGCCAGGACGGGTGCATCGTTTACCCCGTCTCCGACAAATGCAATCTTTTCACCGGGTTTTTCGCGGTTTATTAAAGTCTCCAAAATTTTTACCTTGTCTTCCGGCAGCAGCTCGGCGAAATATGTGTCAATTCCTGCTTTGTGGGCTATGGTTTCCGCGGCTTTCCTGTTATCCCCGGTCAGCATCACCAACTGCTCTACACCTAAGCCCTTTAATTGATGGACAGCTTCCAGTGAATCTTTTTTTATCTCATCACCGATGACCAGATATCCGGCATATGTATTGTCGACCGCGGCATGAACAACAGTGCCAGAGATATGACACGTTTCATGCTGTATATCAAAGTGATGTAACAGGCGGTCATTGCCCACCAAAACCCGACGATTCTCAACCTGCGCTTGTATGCCCTGTCCTTCAATTTCTCTTAATTCCTGAACTTTAGATGGGTCGATATCCTTTCCATAGATTTCTCTTATGGAAAGCGCAATCGGGTGGTTAGAATGGGATTCAGCTTCCGCCGACAAACGTAATAATTGCTCTTTGGTTATTCCGTTTTTGGGCACAACCTCTGTTACTCGAAAGACTCCTTTTGTAATGGTGCCTGTTTTGTCAAAAACAATTGTTTTTAATGAATTAAGAGCATCCAGATAATTCGAACCTTTTATCAATACCCCTTTTCGTGAGGCCGCCCCAATTCCGCCGAAATAGACCAAAGGAATGCTGACAACCAAAGCGCACGGGCATGAGACTACCAGCATAACCAGAGCGCGATAAGTCCATTTCGAAAAGCTTTCGCCTGTTATAAAGAGTGGCGGAACCACAGCCGTTAGAAAAGCCGCCAGTACAATAGCCGGGGTATAATATTGGGCAAACCTTGTAAAGAATTGTTCTGTCCTGGCCTTCTTATGAGTTGCATTTTCAACCAGGTCCATTATTTTAGAGATTGAAGATTCACCGAACAGCCTGGTGACTTCCACGGTTATTAATCCGGATTTATTAATCATGCCGGCTAAAACTGTATCCTTCTCATGGATTGTTCTTGGGACGGATTCGCCCGTCAAGGCAGAAGCATCCACCTGCGTATTCCCGGATACAACCATGCCGTCCAATGGTATTCTTTCTCCGGGGTTTACAACTACATGATCACCGATTTGGACTTCTTCCGGAGAAACCTTTTTGAGACTACCGTTTACTTTTAAATTGGCATAATCCGGCCGAATTTCAAGCAAAGCTTTTATGGATTTTCTGGAGCGGTTTAAGGATAGCTCTTGAAAAAATTCTCCAATCTTGAAAAACAGCATAACCCCGGTTGCCTCCGGTAATTGATGAATTATAATTGCGCCGAGAGTCGCAAGAGTCATTAAAAAATTTTCATCGAAAATTCTCCCTTTTATGATATTCCTGGCAGCGTTGAATAACACCTTCCAGCCTGTCAGCAGATAGACAGGGATAAAAAATAGATATTCGGCGATATGGTAAGGCGTTTTTTCAAGTACAGACTGGAAAATCAAAGCGACTGTGTAAATAATAACAGCCGCGACAATTAGAAGTATTTCTCTGGAAAGCTTGAAGGAATTCTCTTTCTTCTCAGTCTCATTATTTTGGAGCCCTTCTTCCAATTGAGCGGTGCAATTCGGGCAATCCGGTTTTTTCAATTTTAATTTCATTATTAGAACTCCTCCTTCTTTTCTTTGATGTGAATAAGTCCTTGTTCATATATTTGTCTAACATGGTTATCGTTCAATGAATAATAGACAACCTTGCCCTCTTTTCGATATTTTACAAGGTTGGCCTGTTTTAATATTTTTAACTGATGAGATACGGCAGGTTGATTCATATTGAGTACGGCCGCCAAATCACAAACGCACATTTCCGAATGAAACAGGGCATTGATTATTTTAATCCGGGTCGGATCGCCTATCACTTTGAAGAAATCGCCGATTCTCCTGATTAATTCATCATGCGGCATATTCCTTCTGGCTTTTTGAACAGATTTTTCATGGATAATAAGACATTGGCAGACTTCAAAATTCTGGGTTTTCATAAAAGCCTGCTTTTTATATTATTATATGTACAGTTGAGCATATATTCATATATTATACCAGACTTCATTTTTTGTCAATACAATTCGT
>JBFMGN010000221.1:0-5851 GCA_040752435.1 Spirochaetota bacterium | reverse complement strand
CGGGTTCCGGGGACATATGTGGGGTGAAAAGATCGTGTGCAATCTCGCTTTCAGGCTTACGTATACAGCCGATATTCCGGCGGAAGATACAACCCCGGACGAAAGCTATAAGATATTTTACCTTAAAAACCTTTCGATTCGATTTAACAATGATGCCGGCGTTCTGCCGGTTTCACGCTTTGTCCCCTATCTTTTCCGGGCGGGAGGCTTAATTTTTGATACTATCCGGGAATTCCGGGAGGTCCGCAAGTGGGTGAAATTAAACCGGTTTCGTTTCAAACTTGACGCAAGGAGTGTAACAGAATTATGGGAGTCGGAAGTCTAAAGACAGTTTTTATACAGGTACGGCTGGATTCGGCGCGCCTCCCGAGAAAAGCTCTCCTGGATTTGGGAGGCAAAACGGCTATTGAGCATACTATGCTCTCCTTAAAAAAGGTTAAGGCGGATGTCCACGTGTTGTTAACGGATGAAGAGAGCAGGGAAGAGCTCTCTCTCTATGCCGACAAATGCGGTTTCGACATATTCGCGGGACCGAGGGATGATGTCTTGAAACGGTTCGTATTGGCTGCCCAATATTATAATGCCGGCAGAATAATACGAGCCTGTGGAGACAGTCCGCTGGTTTCCTGGGAGCTGGCAGAAAAGATATTCAAGCGGCATGTAGAAGAAGAGGCCGATTTAAGCGGATTTTTGGGGATTCCCTTAGGGACCGGTGTGGAAGTAGTCAATACCAATGCGCTGGTTTCCGCTGACCGGGAATCGACGGATGTCTATGAACACGAACATGTCTGCCCGTTCATCTATCGTCATCCTGAGCGGTTTCGCATCCTTCGTCCCTATGCCTTCACAGCGGGATTCCTTAGGGAGGCGAATGTCACTCTGGATACTGAGGGGGACTATGAATACCTTGTACAAATCTTTACCGATCTCTACCGAGATAAGGTTATAAATTTTTCGGAACTTGTAGCATGGCTCGAACAGAATCAACCATCCCGCGCCAGACAGACGATTTTAATGTGAAGGATGACGACCGGAGGACCATTCTGATCATCCCTTCGGTTGAAAAAGGGAATGGGATTGGGCACATAAAGCGCTGTTTTAGACTGGCAGCCTGTTTTGGTGGGAAGGCCTGTATTTTTCTTCCCGAAGCGGAGGAGGCGGACATACGCGGCGCGTCGGAGGTGTTAAAGGCCGTGCAGCCTGTATTGGACATCGGCTTTTCAGAGAGGAATGTAGTCCACCGGATTGATGTCCGAAAAACATGGGCTTTGATAATCCTCGATAGAAGAGCGACGGGTACACCTTTTTACAGGCAGTTGAAAAGACTTGGGCCGGTGATTGGAATCGATGAAGGAGGGGAGGCGCGCCGGTATGCGGATTATTTAATCGATACGCTGCCGGTCCCTGAACGGTTCGGCTCCTCGAACATCTTTTCAACCGGTTTTCTGGATCTGCCGGTCGGCCGGAGAAATTTCACCGGTAATAGCGGCGATTATCAGTTCAAAAAGGTACTGGTAAGCTTCGGTGGAGAAGACAGGGCGGGCTTAACGGAAAAACTTGTCGTATTTCTTCTAAAAGAAAAGTTTTTCTTACCGGATCAAATTACCGTAGTTCAAGGCCCGCTCTTCAAGGATGTTGTTCTACCCCAGGGAATTACGCGCCTTAAACCGCAGAAAAATTTGAAAGAATTACTCTGTTCGTACGATTTGGTTTTTACCTCTTTCGGGAATACGGCCTTTGAAGCTGCATCGGCCGGCACAGCCGTTATCATATTCAGCCCCACTCCCTACCACAGGGAACTGGCTAAGCTTACAGGGTTCCCGGAGATAGGGACGGCAAAACCCAATAAGGTGCTTCTTGCCCATTTTTTAGGCAACCCGGCCGCCTTGCGATTGCAATGCGCCCGGATTGTTCCCGAAAAGCGGGAAAGCCTTCACGCTTTTATCGGCGCTCTTCACATCCCGGAAAATTCCGGCTGCCCTGTGTGCGGTCCAATAGTAAATCCGGTATTGGCGCGCTTCCCGGATAAAACATTCTTTACATGCGACGGTTGCGGGATTGTTTACCAGATGAATTTCAGGGAAGAAGAAAAAAGATACAACCGCGATTACTTTTTTGAGGAATACCGTAAGCAATACGGCCGAACATATCTCGAGGACTTTGACAATATAAAGAAAATCGCCGGGGAAAGGTTGAACGTGATAGAGAAATATATTCCTGATCCCCAAGGGAGCGCGGTGCTGGACGCCGGTTGTGCCTACGGCGCCTTTTTATCGGCCGCCTTAGAAGAGGGATTTATTCCGTACGGACTGGATATTTCCGAGGACGCGGTCACCTATGTCCGGGAAGAATTGAAAATCAGTGCCGTTTGTTCCGATTTAATGGAATTTGAAAGCCGTAAAACCTTAAGCCGGGAAAGCTTCGAGGTTGTTACCCTCTGGTACGTGATTGAACACTTTAAGAATGTTCATTCTGCCCTGGAAAAAATCAAAAAAATCGTCAAACCGAATGGGTTATTCTGTTTCTCAACGCCGAATTTAACCGGCTTAAGCGGCCGGTACAATCTTCACACTTTTCTTCAAAAAACCCCCGCTGATCATTATACTATCTGGTACCCCGGAATGATTCGTGCGCTTTTAAAAAGATACGGATTTACCGTGAAAAGAATACGAATATCCGGGCATCATCCGGAACGTTTCCCGTTTTTTAAACGCCTTTCTCTTCCGTTTGTACAACCAACGCTGGTTTTTTTCAGCCGGCTCTTCAAGCTGGGTGATACCTTCGAGGTTTATGCCGTCAAGGATCGCATATGAAACAAATTACGGTCTTGATTCTTGGAGCCGGTATTATGCAGCTTCCCGCCATAAGAATCGCACAAGCAAAAGGCTGGCGCGTGGTCGCGGCTGACGGTAATCCGGCCGCGCTCGGCGCCGGCCTGGCCGATATTTTCGAGTATGTGGATTTAAAAGATAAAGACGGAATGGTTATCCTGGCAAAAAAAATCGCTTCTACCGTCGGTCTTAACGGAGTTTTTACTGCAGGCACTGATTTTTCCACAACAGTCGCATGGGTTGCCGAGAACCTTGGGTTACCGGGAATATCCTATGCAACGGCCTTAAACGCGACGGAAAAATCGCGTATGCGGCATATTTTTCGGAAGCACGGCATTCCGTCGCCGGAATTCAGGACCTTTGAAAATATCGATGGAATAGTTGAGAAGTGCCGGCCTTTATCCTGGCCTTTAGTGGTAAAACCGGTGGATAACATGGGCGCCCGTGGAATTCGAAGGGTCGATACGGAGGATGAACTGAGCACAGCCGCGGAAAAGGCGGTAACGTATTCCCGTTCGGGGAAAATAATAGTCGAAGAATATGTTGAGGGTGAGGAGTTCAGTATAGATGCACTGGTGTATAAAGGAAAAATTACCGTATGCGGTTTTGCCGACCGGCACATTTGTTTTCCGCCCTACTTTGTGGAAATGGGGCATACCATACCGAGTGCCGCGGCACCGGAAAAGATACAATGGATGACGGATGTTTTTGCCGCCGGTGTCAGGGCTCTCGGTATTGACATGGGAGCAGCCAAGGGGGATGTCAAGCTTTCTCCGAGGGGACCTGTGATAGGTGAGATAGCCGCGCGGTTATCCGGCGGGTATATGTCAGGCTGGACATTCCCATATTCCAGCGGAATTGAAGTAACGGGGGCCGCTTTAAATATCGCAGTGGGATTTCCGCCGGGGGATCTTTCCCCTAAATGGCATGAGTTTTCTGCCGAACGGGCTGTTATTTCAATTCCGGGAAAAATAGAAAGGATAACAGGCATTCATGAAGCCGAAAAATTCGACCATGTAAAGAATGTGTTTATATCCAGAAAAGCCGGTGATGAGGTCGTGTTTCCGACCTGCAATGTTGAAAAATGCGGCAATGTCATTACACAATGCCAGGATAGGCAGGATGCAATTTTTTCCGCCGAAGAAGCCTCGAGAAGGATTGTTGTCGTGTTGGAACCGGGGAACCAGACAACAGGCAGATTTCTCTTTGGTACAAACACAACCCGGGCTCCGGATGCGTATGTTCTTAAGTTAAGGGCCGATATCGAAGCATACGACAATATGGCGGATTTTTCGGTCAGCCCTTTTCTTGAGAAAGCCTTGCATGCGAAAAGCCGGGCTGACAGAAAACAGTGTGATATAATTTTTTCAATCGAACCTTTGCCGGAAGTGGAAAAAGAGACAGCCTGTGACTGGCAGGGAAGAACAATGCTTTCCGCCCTTAGAGAGTTTAAAGCTCGTGTGGGGATTTTTTTGGGCATCCAGGATGGTGAGGAAATCCAAAGCCGGGACATATCCGGCCTTGATGAGGAACGCGCTATTGTTCTTGGTAAAATATTCTGGCGGTCTTTTCTCCGGGGCGGTATTCAGGGCGGGCTATGGCTGGTGGAGACCGTTAAAAAGGCAGTAGATGAAGGTGCAGAACTTAAGGATCTTATTGAATCATGGCGAAGTTGAAATGGTCATTTTTAATGCCCTGCTTTTTTCTACTGGTTGTGCGGTTGTATCCGGATACGGAACTATTCAAACTTCTGGAAGAGTGCAGCTCCGGGCTGAAATGGGAACCCTTACGCCAGCTCGGAGTAATTGAAAAAGACCGGGTGAGTATGGTTTTTCGCCCCGGAATGGAATGGGTTATCCTGAACTACAGTGAAAAGCTGCCGATAGGTGATATTCAATACCGGGACGGAAATATTATTTTTTCTGATCCGGCCGCCCAAATCGTCCGCACGTATTTCGGAAAGAAATACTCGCCGGATAAACCGCGCATCGCCGCCGTCCTTATCGACCCCGGCCACGGGGGGAGAGACTCCGGTACCATTGGAACTCACACCTGGAACGGTGCGACCTTTTCCCTGAAAGAGAAGGATATTAACTTAAGTGTATCAAAAGTACTTTACTCGCGGCTGAGAAAGAGTTTTCCCGATAAAACCATCCTTATGACGAGAAATGATGATAGTTATCCGAGCCTTGAGGAAAGGGTTGAAATTGCCAATAATGTTAAATTGAACGAGTATGAAGCTATTATTTTTGTTTCAATCCATACAAATGCGTCCCTTAACCCGAAAGCAAAGGGTTTCGAGGTCTGGTACCTGACCCCGGAGTACCGAAGGAAACTAATCGATGAGGATTCGGTAAAAAGTGAATCCAGGGAAGTTATTCCTATTCTTAATACCATGCTGGAGGAAGAATATACCCTGGAAAGCATTCTGCTTGCCCAGCGGATTTTGGACGGACTAAATGAACAAGTTGGAAATTTGACGGAAAAACGGAGTATCAAAGAAGAATCCTGGTTCGTGGTAAGGAATGCCAAAATGCCGTCGATTCTTGTGGAGTTGGGTTTTATTACCAATCTCGAAGAAGCTCTTATGCTAAAGGAGGATGACTACTTGAAGAAGCTGGCTGAAGGCATTTATAATGGTATATCTCGATTTATTGCATACTTTGAACATATAAATTGATGGAATAGCCCGACATCTTTTCCGAAGGGGAGTTTATGGTGTTTACGCCCAGAAAATTCGCTCTTGCGTGGGGTTCTCTCTTTATTTTTCTATTTTGTGTCTCACTAGTTATGTTTTTTCTTTCCCCTGGAAAAAAGATAGAGCGTGTTATGTTTTTCCCAGGCGAGTTGAACCAGAAACTCCGGGCTGAAATAAGAAATCTTCCCCGTATGAAGAGCAGGGAAGCCAGTCTGGAAATTTATGTGAAGGAAATTCTCCTGGGTCCTGTCAGGATCGATGATGCCAGGCTGCTTCCTAAGGATACAAAAATTGAAACAATTATGCTGCGTGAAAAGAGCCT
>JBFMGN010000220.1:0-5854 GCA_040752435.1 Spirochaetota bacterium | reverse complement strand
AGGAGCAGGAATCGAGGGACAGATTAAAGCCTTGCGGCACGGGACACATATCGTGGTCGCAACACCCGGACGGCTTTTAGACCTCATGAATCGAGGGATTGCAGACGTAAGTTCTATACGCTTCCTTGTCCTGGATGAAGCCGACATCATGCTGAATATGGGCTTTAAGGAAGAGCTCGACGCAATCCTTAAGTCTGTACCCGAAGAAAGGCAGACGATCCTTCTCTCGGCCACCATGCCGGAAGAAGTAGCAGAGATTGCCTCCAACTACATGTGCCGCCCGGAGGAGATAACTATTGGACGGAAAAATACTGGAATAGCCACTGTAGAACATAACTATTTCATAGTCCATGCGAAAGAAAAATACCTGGCTCTCAAACGTATTGTTGATTTTCACCCGGATATGTATGCGATCATTTTTTGCCGGACACGGTCTGCCACCCAGGAAATAGCCGACAAAATGATCAAGGACGGTTATAATGCCGAGGCTCTACACGGGGATCTTTCCCAGGTTCAGCGGGAATTTGTGATGCGGAAGTTTCGGGAGAGGAGCTTCCAGCTTCTCATTGCCACGGACATCGCTGCCCGTGGGCTGGATGTAAGCAACCTGACCCATGTCATCCATTATGATCTGCCTGATGAGATTGAAGTGTACACCCATAGAAGCGGTCGTACCGGCAGGGCCGGAAAGAATGGAATTTCACTGGCCGTCATTAATATGAAGGAAAAGTACAGAATCAAACAGATTGAGAGGGTTATACAGCGTGCAATCACCGAGGCGAAAGTACCTAACGGGAAAGATATCTGCGAACAGCAGCTTATGCGCCTGATAGACCGGGTAAAGTCAGTGAAGGTTGATACCGATCAGATCTCTCCCTATATGCCTATTATCGAAGAGAAACTCGCCGCCTTGAACCGGGAAGAACTTCTAAAGCATTTTGTATCCCTGGAGTTCAACCGGTTTTTACAGTACTACAAGAATACACCGGACTTGAAACCGGTTGTGAGAGAAGTTGAAACGTCAAAGTTCGCCAGAAAGGAGCGCGACAGAAATTATCGTGATAAAAGGAGCCGCGAACGGAGTGATGTCGGACGAAATGATTTTACCTATCTTATCATTAACCTGGGGAAAAAGGATAAGGTTTTACCTCCGCAAATAATCGGGCTTATCAATCAGAGTACCCGCAACCGGCATATACGCATCGGCAAAATAGATATCGGTTCGGCTGCTTCACGCGTACAGGTAGAGAGTTCCTTCGCCGGTCATGTGTACAGTACTCTGAAAGGGTATAATTTTCTGGGAAGGAAACTGCTCGTTGAAAAGGAAGATTACAGTTCTCCCTCTTTGAAAGCGCGCAGGGCCCCGCTCATCCGCCGGTCACCTTTGGCTTCAGCCTCCAGATAGTCCTTCCAGTGATACACCATCACCCCGTCCGCCGGAGAAGCCGCAACGGCCCGCAGGGCCGCCAGATGTTCCTCGAATGGGATCTCCTGTTTGCGTCGACCCGCTTTATAAATATCCTGGAGGTAGTCCGCCTTGGTCTGAAGAGTTGCCAGCAAAATACGCGTAGTTCTGGCTTCGGCTTCTTCTGTAACTTTCTTGATAAACTCTACGGGGTCGCGGCGGAGAATCTGGTGATACAGCATTAACTCAAAGGAATCGGCATGACCGGCCAGAAGTTCCAGGCTCTGAGCGGTAACTTCTTCCATAACGTTCCCATAATCGGAACGGGTGAAAGGCAAGGTGTTGATCATTATCGAAATGTCCGGTCGGTAGCGCTGGCCGGCTCGCTTGATTTGGCCGACCACATCGGCTATTATCCGGCATTTCCAATCAGTCCAGCTTAAGCGTAGCTCATGCTGAATATAGGCCGCTTTCATGGCAGTGGGTCCTTCAGGAACGGTTAAACCTGTCTCTTCCTGGAAACGTTCAAGGCAGCGATTGCAAAAGCAATATTCGGTGATCCCGGCGCGGTAGGTTTCCGGCATCCACAGCTCCCAGAATCCCGGGTATCGTATCCACCCTAAGAAAAGACCATCCGGTTTATAGCGCTCAGTGACTTCTTCTACCTTAGCGATTCGCTTTTTAAGGTACTGCGGGTTGGTCGGGCAGAGGCCGACATACCACCCGTAAGGCTCCATGACACAACCATCGGAACCCACAGGTCTTAAGTTCGGTTCTATGGCGTACTCCCTGGGGTCAAAAAACAGGGCAGTCGCCTCATAATATTTGATGCCTTTGGCACGCAGGCTCTCCCGAAAAGCCTCATCGCGATATTCGGAGAAACGCTTCTTTTGCTTAAGAGGGATCTCCTGCGCTACCATAGATGAGGGCAGTGGATCGAGCAGATTTTGAATAACAACGAGATCGACTCCCTGGCGGGTGAGCATCTCAACGGCCTGATTGTATTCAAGCTTAAAGGTCGTATACCATTCCTGCCCATAGTTTTTCATTCCCACTATACGGTTCATACCTGGCCTTCCTTTACGGCTATTTTTTAGTGTAAGAATCAAAGCCGACGGCAAATAAAATAATCAAACCCTTTATGATATACTGTACATATACATTAATCCCCATCAGATTGAAAATGTTGCTGATGATACTTAACAACAGAACTCCGATAAGAGTTTTAACAACCGAGCCTTCTCCGCCGGAGACACTGGTCCCGCCTATAACAGTGGCGGCAATAGCATCCAATTCGTAACCCTGTCCAGCCAGTGGCGTGACCGACATTAGTCTGGAGGCATAAATAACTCCGGCTATGGCTGCCATCAAACCGCCTACAGTAAAAGTCATAATATGATAGAAATCCACCTTAACGCCGGAAAGCCTGGAAGCCTCTTTATTACCACCGATTGCGCTTGTATATCTTCCAAATTTGGTTTTGATCAGGATAAATTGCCCGAAGGCGACCATAACGATCAAGATTACAACCGGAAAAGGAAATGGTCCGAGATAACCCTGGCCTATAAAGAGAAATCCCTCGGAAGCTCCCTGCATCAGCGTGAATGGATAACCACCGGTGTATAAATAGACCAGACCCCTTAGAATCGTCATCATAGCCAGGGTCGCGATAATAGATGCAATATGGATTTTTACAGCCAGTAAACCGTTTACCATGCCGATGAATGCCCCCAGCAACAGAATAAGGATTACGGCAAAACCCCAGTGCATATAATTTTGAAACCCATATACCATGGCGCCGGTCAGGGCAAGTAAAGATCCCACTGAAATATCAAAACCTCCGCCTATAATAACGAAAGTTGTACCTATGGCAATGACACCAATAATTGAGGCCTGTCTTAAAATATTGAAAATATTCCCAAAAGTGAGAAAGTTCGGTGTTATAATTGACAGGATGGAACTGAATATCAAAAAAATAATCATGATGCCGTATTTTTTCACTACAACCCTGGCTAAATTCTTAATATCAGTCTTCTTCATGAGAAGTCTCCTTTACGGGGATTGCTTTGAATTATCGCTTCCATTACCTTTTCCAGTTTTACGGTATGGCTGAATTCGGCCGTTAATCTTCCCTTGCCTAAAATTAAAATCCGATCCGCCATTTGTAAAGCTTCTTTAACTTCAGAGGTGATAAAAATGATACAAACACCGGAGTTGGCAAGTTCCATCGTAATGCGGAACACTTCTGCTTTGGCTTTAATATCAATCCCTCGGGTGGGTTCATCCATAATCAGTACCTTCGGCTTCATTTCCAGCCATTTAGCGATAACTGTTTTCTGCTGGTTGCCGCCGCTTAAATATTTTACAGGTTGAAAATAATCAGAGGCTCTGATATCAAGCTTATTTATTAATCTGGTTGAAGCCTCTATCTCCTTTTTCCTGGACAACACACCATTTTTAGCAAACCTCTCCAATCCCGGGAGGGTAATGTTTTTATATAAATCGAGGCCCATAACCAGACCATCTTCTTTTCTATCCTCCGGAATCAAACAAATCCCGTTTTTAACAGCATCAATGGGTGAGGCTATTCGAATGAGAGTTTCATTTATGAAAATATTTCCAGCGTCCCGTTTATCCGCACCGAATATTGCTCTCGCCAACTCAGTCTTGCCCGCCCCAATCAATCCAGTTATAGCCAGGACCTCGCCTTCATAGGCTTCAAAGTTTATGTTGTTTAAAACTCCTTTTCTGGTCAGATTCTCAATCTTTAGAACACGTGGAGATCTTTTCTTGGAAGATTTTACCAGGGTGATTTCTTTTAAACTTTCGCCTAACATCGCTTTGACAAGTTCATTTCTGCTAACAATCTGGGTGGCAACAGTCGTAATCCTTTCTCCATCCCTCAATACAGTAATTCGGTCCGTAATTCTGAATACCTCCTCTAGATTGTGAGTAATATAGAGTACAGTAACATGATGGGCTTTCAGTTCTAAAATGATTTTTAAAAGATGTTCTAATTCATTCCCGGTTAGAGAATCTGTTGGCTCATCCATTATGATAAACTTAGAATTATGTACCAACGCTTTTAATATCTCCACCAGTTTCTGCTCTGCAACACCCAAATTCCTCACCTGGACATGCGGATCAAGATTGAAACCCATTTTTTGGCAGATATTATCATAGTGTTTTCGAATTTTTTGCTCGTTGATAATACCAGGAAGATTGGTGTATTCCATACCTAAAAATATATTTTGAAGGATAGTCAATTGGGGAATCAGGCTGGTCTCCTGATATATAATGCTGATGCCGTTATGGAAGGCCTCAGTCGGCGAATTAAACTCTCTCCTTTGACCATCCAGATAGATTTCACCCGAATCCTTTTTATAGACGCCCACCAATATCTTAATCAGAGTGGATTTCCCAGCTCCATTTTCTCCGACCAGAGCGTGGATTTCACCTCTTTTAATTTCTAGATCTATATTGTTCAGAGCCCTCACTCCGAAAAAGGACTTGCTGAGCTTATGGGTTTTTACTATAAGGTCTTCCACACCAGAAACCTCCCGAGTTACTCCAGAATGCGGCTAAGCGTTTTTACTATCAAGTTCAGTTCGATGAATCTGATCCCATTCATCGAACTGATTAGCAAATCAATAATATAAGTGAATTGTACCTGGAAGGAAATAACTAAACATCAGGAGAATTGTTCGATGCACCTTGCTTACATTTCAGCTTCAAATTGATCCACATTTTCCGCAGTAACCCAAACAGGCAAAATCTCCACAAATTCCTGGATCTTTTCCCCTTTTAAGTATTTTCCCGCCGCCTCAGCCGCTTTATAGCCTTCTTCCACAATTGAAAAGTAAGTCGTGATATCTACCTCTCCGGCCTTGATGTAGGGTATTAGTTCTTTAGTGTATTCCAGACTGACTACATATGCATCCTTAATACCTTTTTCTTTGAGGGCCATAGCTGCGGCGATACCTGCGGTCCACCACTGAGTAACGACTAGATCAACCTTTTTCCCGGTTTGCAGAAAATCCTCCATGGCGCTCAAGGCACCCTCTTTGGTCCATCCGGTTATCGGACGATCGGCAACAATCTGCCAGTTAGGATGCTTTTTAGCAATATTTAAAAAACCCCTTTCGCGAAACCTTTGGGCGGATGTTCCCGGCGAACCCTGGATCAGGACGATATTGGCAGCTCTATCTTGCAATAATTGCTCCCCCATTTGACCCAACATCTCACCACCCTTTACCTCGTCTCTCCCAATATAGGCGATTACCCCCTCATATTTACCGTGCGCGTCAGAGCCGACCGTGTTGCTGAAGGTAATTAAAGGAATTTTAGCCTTATTGCACAGCGGCACTGCCGCCTTAAGGGTTTCATTATCGGCCGAGCATAGAAGGATCAGGTCAACTTTCTTGGCTATAAAATTCTCCACTTGCGAAA
>JBFMGN010000022.1:7950-14518 GCA_040752435.1 Spirochaetota bacterium | reverse complement strand
GCGACGGTACGACCCTTTTTGCAGGCGACCGGAATTTAAGCCAGGCCTTCCGGGTAACCAAAGGTAATATACCGAATGCCGGCGGCGAGGTAATAACCAAGGTGGACTATGTCGGTTCGATCCACAAGAATATGGCGGAGATTTCGGAAGGAAGTTATATTCCGGCCAATTTCCCGGGAAACCAGGTATTTTGGGCTGAGCAGCAAATTTTCATATCTTCCGTAAATGCTGAAAATTATCAGGTGCAGGAGGACTCCCGGATAGGCATTGACGGGCAGACGATAGATTTGAAGGCAGGGGATACGGTGCATGCAATTATTGCCAAGATAAATGATTCAACTGCCGGGGTAAGGGCAAAATTGGATCCTGTTAACAATTCGCTGGTTCTGGAAACCACGACGCCTCATCAGCTTTGGCTGGAAGACAGAAACGGGGGAAAGGTTTTTAAAGATCTGGGGCTTTTGAAAGATGATGGATCACTTCCCCCGCATAATATTTCTGAAAACGCCCAGATGAGCGGCGGATCTTTGTTTGATATGGTAATTTTTCTTAGAAACAGTCTCTATCAGGGCGATGTAATTGAGATCGGCGGTTCCGGTCTACGGGGATTGGACAGCGCGGCCAACAACCTGATAACCGCCATGGCTGAACTAGGCGCCCGGGATGAGCGCTTGGAAATTGTTACGACGCGCCTGGAGTCGGAAATTCCAAAAATCATGGAAAAAAATGCCGAGGCCGTAGATCTTGATCTTGCAGGGGCGATAACCGAATTGAAAATGCTTGAATATACGCACAAGGCGGCGCTTCAAACCGCCGGCAGAATCCTTCAACCGACGTTACTTGATTTTTTACGATAAAAGCCAGGGCGGTTTTCTCCGCCACCGGAATATGATTTTACTATGGAATAGTCAGGGGTGAATAGTATGCAGATCTATACAAAACCATATGGAACCATCGAGGTGGATGAACGTCAGAAAATTAATTTTCCTTTCGGAATCCTGGGTTTTGAAAATCTGAAAAATTATGCCTTAATTGATGCTCTCCAGCAGCCGTTTTATTGGCTGCAGTCTCTGGATGTACCGGAAATAGCATTTGTGCTGATTAATCCCTTTCTCTTCAGACCGGATTATACGATCGACATTCCGGACGAAGAGTTGGAGGAAATCGGGATAACGAAGCCGGAGGATTGCCTGGTTTTTACTATTGTAACGATTCCGGAAAACCAGACGAAAATGACAGCCAATTTACAGGGCCCGATTTTAATTAATAAAAATGAAAGAATCGCACGGCAGGCAATTTCCACCAATCCCAAATGGAGAATTCGGCATTATATCCTTGAAGAACTTGCCGCTGTGAAGGATGAAGTATGCTGATTTTAGCTCGGAGAATAAACGAGAGCATTATTATCGGGGATCAGATAGAGATATCAATCGTAGACATCAAGGGGGATCAAGCTAAAATCGGAATTAAGGCCCCCAAGAATGTGAAAGTATACCGGCTTGAGGTATACGAAGCAATTCAGCAGGAGAACCGCGCGGCTGCCATGGCAAGCCCGGATAAAGTACCGGAACTCGAGATTTTTAAAAAAAACAGTAAGGAAAAAGGAATTCCTTAGTTGTCTGCCAGCCTGGAATAGATATCTTCAAAATTTTTTTCCAATTTAATAAAAAATCTTACCAGAAGGGGATCAAAATGGCTCCCGGCGGCATTCTCGATTTCCCTTAAGGTTTGAGCGTGGGAAAAAGCACGTTTATAACTTCTCTCCATTCTTAAAGCATCGTACACATCGGCAATGGCGACAATTCGGGCGGCCAAAGGGATCATTTTTTCGGATAGCCCGTAGGGATAACCATTTCCGTCCCAGTGCTCATGATGGAAAAGAGCTATCTGCTTGGCCATGGGGTTAGGATACGTGCCTAATATGTATGCCCCGTTGATAGTATGTTCTTTCATAATTTCCCACTCACGTTCTTCCAGTGGTCCGTTTTTATTTAGAATATCATCCGGCGTTCCTATTTTCCCAACGTCGTGCATAGCCGCAAGAAAAGCGATGTTGTCGATGAATTCTTTATTGATCTCGGAAAAATCCGCCTGACTGAAAAGGGCTCCGGCGAGAATCCGGGAATACATATTTACCCGTTCTATATGCTGCCCGGTGTCATTGTCCTTTAATTTCGATGCCTCAAGCAGGCTTAAGAAGGTGTTGCGTAGAAGGTTTTTATTCTCTTCGGTGATATTGTCGAGTACGGCGGCATACCCTACCGGTATTGGAGAGTTACTTGTAAAGTCAAAAATCGGAAATATAATCATGTTGGCGATTTTCGTAAGATGTTCCCTGTCGCTGGATTCCACTCGGCCTTTCCAGGAATAGCCCGAGTCAACGGATTGTATGCTGGTATATAACTGGTGGATCTTTTCATTATCCAGATAAGGGGTAAATATTTTAAGGAGATGTACCCCGGCAGAATATCGGTCCTTATTAAATAAATCCTGGAAAGACCGGTTTTCCCAGAGAACTCTTAATTTTGTGTCCAGGGCGGCAAAAGGTATTAAACTCGCAGCATACGATTTCTGCCAGAATTGTGTGGTCGGAATATCTAATACCCTTGTGTCGATGGGTTCGTCTTCAAGCTCGTCTTCTTCATCCAGGGTCGAAACTGCTTCATTTTCAAATTCGGTAAAATCTTCTTCATCCATCATCTTTTTTATCCAATAGAGATATTTCAGCTTCACTTCTACGCACATACAGAGGCCCATCACCGGAAACATCGGGACCGGATGTCTCATATTGCCGGATGCCAAGTTCCAATAAATGGACACTTCGGCCTGTTTTATGGCATGGATCGAGAACATATTTGCAGGCTTCGGGCAATTCTTTATACAGCCCAGGCGCGTGAGGTCCTGTTAACAGCACCTTTTCATAGGGTTGAAGCATATTCATTATTGCATGGCAGTCAACATCAAGATACTTGGTAATTCTTTCACCGCCCATATAGAAAGCAGTATAATAGCACTTTTTTTTTGCATCAATTACAGGGACGACAATCCCATCATAAAAAGTAAGGCCGTAGGCAATAACGTCTAATGTCGGGACAGAGACGATGTGGGACTCAGCACCGGCGGCTATCCCCTTTGCCGTCGCCATTCCTATCCTCAAACCCGTGAAAGAACCCGGACCTTTGGCACATATAACCAGATTTAGAGCCTTAGGTTCAATACCGGCTTCGCGTATTAGGCTATCTATCAAGGGCATAAGTATCTCGGAATGCTTCAACCCGATGTTTCGCGTGGCTTCGTATACCCTATCCCCCGCTGAAAGAGCCACACTTAATATCTCGGTGGATGTATCGATTGCCAGGCAGTTCATATCTCCACCCCTTCGATACCGATAAGCCTGGAACCATCACCTTGAAGGCTTATCTCTACGGAAATTCGATTCGGCGGGAGAATCTTTTCCACTTTCTCGCTCCACTCTATGACGGACACGCCTGAGCCGTACAGCATCTCGTCCACACCGAGAAGATCGAACTCTTCGATGCCGGAAATTCTTAACAGGTCCATATGATACAGGGGCAGAGAGCCGCGGTATTCTGAGATAATGGTAAAGCTCGGACTTGTAATTTCTTCTGTAATGTTTAATCCACGGGCGATACCCTTTACAAGGGTGGTTTTACCTGCTCCGAGTATACCTTTCAGCGCAACTATAGAACCTGCCTTAAGTTTTTTGCCGAGATTGATACCCAGGTCGATAGTTTCATCGGCTGTGTGCGTATTCCTGGTAATCAGGGCAGTTTTCCTTTCCGGCTGAGCTCGACGATATGACTTTTTAAGGTTTTTATTATCGGAACAAGAGGATAATCCAGATCCTCCAGCAAGTTTATCTTTATGTTAAGGGTTCCGTTTGGGGTATGCTCCAGGGCAAACTCGAATTTCTTTTCTACTTTCTTTGCTTCCCGTGTCCGGAATACCGCCGAACCGGTGAATTCATTTCTGTAGTGCAAAGGTACATCTTTCTTGTATAAATTTTTTAATTCAAGTAATTTCATACTATCAATGTTAAGTTAAAAAATATTCAAGGTCAATAATAATTCTGAATGAAGAACTACGAGCTTACGCTCGTAGTATCACCCTTCGAGTGCGAGAAGCTAGGGCCAGTATATTGGGTAGCTTCGTTCCGTATGGTACGGCCTTCGGCCGATTGTAGTATCGCCTTATCTATAGATTAACGCCTATAGATAAGGCGATGGACGGAATCAATAATTTACTTCAACCGGAGCCAAATCATACACATAGGAGTTAATCTTATTCATATGAGTCGTGGATATTTTTGTAAACATTATGTGCATAATCCCGCCGGTAGTCTCGGCTCGGCGAACTGAGCGCACTTTACCGTAAACAGTTACCCGGCTTTTCCGTTCAGTTTCGAAATCGATTTTTACCAGCTCCCCTATCTTTAGTGGCCTGTTACTCTTCAGACTGCATCCACCCGCTGAAATATCGATGAGATTGCCGAGTGAGCTGCGCCGATTATCAACGACAGCCTTTTTCATAGTGTTTTTGCCAGTTCCAGCCGCCACTACCCGCACAGGTGAAAAATAGGCCGGCCGTTCAATGAGTTTTCTTCTATACTGCCTTTGTTGAGCCTGCTGAATGCTATTGGAATGCTGGAGGAGCAGATTCGTCGTATCTTTTATTTTGCTGTATCCCATGATTTTACTATTAAAAGAGAAACTTTGACCGTTGCTTTTCCAGAAGTATACATGCACCGCGGTCCATTTGTTCCAGCGCGTAAGCTCATTTTTTTCATTCCGGGGTATTTCCACGGCGATTGCATTCTTTAAATTTGAGACAATCACGGACTCATATCGGCCCCCGGCTTCCGGTGAGATTATAATTTTCTGGTTCGCCTTAAGCTGTCTGGTAGTATTCAATATCATTGCAGTTTCCGAATTGCGTTCGACTGCCTGTTTGATGCGGAAGAGATTAAGCCTTTCGGCCTCCTTGATGGATTCTTCAGCTTCACGCACACTTATTTCCTGCATCCCCCTGCGTAACAGGTTATCCAGGGCTTTTGGATTGGTAAAGATAATAAATGGATTAGGGAATTTGTATTTTTTTATCAGGTATTCGAGACTATTTATTTGCTCCTTGGATAATCCAATCTTCCTGCATTGCTTGTGAAATGCACCTTTACCGAACCGTTTTTTCCCGCCCCGGCGTATTCCCCCGCCTGAAGCCCTATAGGCGATTAAAAAAAAGAAAACAATGCCGACTACAATACCTATAACAATATATATGGAGCTGGAACTTGGTGTTGCAACCAGTTTGTAATCCATTTGTAACAGAATACTAATCACATATCTTCTCCTAAAAAAGGTTATTCCGTATGATTCCGCGGCTAATAACAATAGGAGCCGGTTTCTGATTAGCCACGGAACCCGCGGAAATACGCGGAATTACTCGGAAAAGGTATCACTTATTACAACCTTCCGTATCCTTCCGTGTGATTCCGTGGCTACTCCATATGCTTGCCCTAGCTTCTCGCCCTCGAAGGGGGCTTACTATTTTTTTAAAGAGCCTCCATTAATAAAATTTACAAATGTATTAAGGCGCGGGGCAACCTCATATTCAAGCAAATCGCCGATTAACACACTGTCTTCGACCTGAAAAGCATCAATGACTTGCTTTAACACTCTATTTAGATCTTTATAAAATTCCTTGAAGGAAAGTTTGTCGATTGTAACATCTCTTACATCCATAATGCCCGCTTCCTTCAGGAAAGGGTAGAGCCGTATCAACTTCTGAGATAATTCGGTGAAATGGATGATAAAGTCCATAGCCTCCCGATCTTTTCCGGTTTGAAGGAGCACAGCCACTTCACTGATTTCATCAGCACTTTTTTTCAGTAAATCTGTAGTGGCTTTAAGCTCCTTTACGGGCTCCACTATTTCCCGCATTCTCTCCTTCAGCATCAGAATAGTACCGTTTATTACAGGTAAAATCCTTTTCGAAGCTTCGGATGTAAAGGCAGTCGTCAATTCCTCGAGTGCCGCCGAAATAGTATCTACCTTGTTAATACTGGAACCCATCATTGTATCAAGATTTTCTTTTATACAATGGTATTCTTCCATTAGCTCTTTTATCAGACCGTGGTTAGATGCCTGTACCCCTTTCGCCAGCATGGAAAAAAACTGGCACGCGGTGTTAAGATTTTCAAGACGAATCTCCCCAGGGAGATTTGCAAGTACTTCCAGCTCACCGATATATTCCAGCGGTGTGGAAAACCACTCTTCCTTCCTAGTTAGCGGCAGTTCCTTTTTATCCTTTTTAAAGGATGTTACTATGAAGCCTGATTTTTTGAGCCAGGAATCTATTGCAGTTGTCACATCGCCCAAGGTCTTTTCATTTTCCAGGGTAAAATCGATTACTTCGTCGTTGATTTTTATCTCCACATTTTGCTCCTGTTACCTCCGTTATGGGTTCGAACTATTATTTAGATTCCTTATGGCAGTTGAACTCTTTTCCATTTCATTAAGCGCGCCTTCCATCATCCCGTATTTTTCTTTTA
>JBFMGN010000022.1:0-7940 GCA_040752435.1 Spirochaetota bacterium | reverse complement strand
TCCTGTTCTTTTTGTGCCAGCTTCTTATTATAATTTTCAATCTCCTGATTTGCCCTCCCGATTTGAGTTTCCAAATTATTCAGACGCTGAGCGATTATCCCCCCGCTTTGAATGTAGGGTCTGGCATGTATATCAACGGCATAAGCAACACCGGAATCGATAACCAGATCGCCGTCTGTATCATTTCCAAAGAGTTTTTGAACGGCAGGCAGGTTGTTTTTCAGGACGCCGTCTAATATCTGTTCGTTGATTTCAAGGTATCCCCGGAGCTTGGAAGCATCCATCCCCCCGCTTCTTGCAAGGGGTGCAGCGTTGGTGGAAACGCCTATCTGCGCTAAAAGGCTTATTTGGGCGTTTTCACCGGCGGGGTAGGGATCCATCATTATCTGCTGAAGCCTGGATTTTAACTGCATTAATGTTACATCACCTTGAAGTACCCCGAGTCTTTCTTTCGCCTTTTTTTTCTCTTCCTCCGTAAAATATTCAACACTGTCAACAATATTTTCATCAGTACGGGTAAAAATTTGTATATTTGTTAAAAGCTGGTTATAGTACCCGATGAATGCGATCACTGAATCTTTAATGGACTTTCTATCGGGGTCTATACTCAATTTGATGGACTTATCACTTTCCTTGTTTAATTCGAGGGTAACGCCCGGTATGACGTTATCGATCCTGTTATTCTCACGGTTAATTTTGATGCCGTCGATAAGTATCTCCGCATCAGAAGCTTCGGAAACAGCATTTCTCGGCTTATATTCCCCCCTGGTGGAAGGATCATATATACGTATATCGGTAATTTGAACATTTCTAAAGGTATTATTGTTACGTATATTAATCGCAGACAGTGAGGCAACGGGCCGGTTGAATCTTTAACCTCTGGAAGCTGGGTGACTTCTCCTCCGTTTTGTAAAAAAAATATATGTAGATCGTCGATTTTTTTCGGCGGTGCCGGCTGCTCCCAGGGTGGAAGATCTACCTGCGACGGGATGTTGTTAATACTGATTTCTTCAAAATTTATACCTTCTATCACAGGAATATTCGGTCCTGGGGGCGGGGAGGGGGGTAGATATTCCGGTGCCTGGAGTTTTTGTACCGCATATTCTATATCCAATACAAGCTTGTCGGTTTTATCCACCGGTTTTAAGAGCGGAATGGAAACTTCCCCACCGGCGGGCACTTCCAATACACCCTCTGTCAATCGAAACATCTGTTCATTGAGCGGTTTATTCCAGGGTCGAAGGGCTTGTTCGTTAAGCATGATTTGATAACTCAGGCTTACGCTTTTTTCAAGGATTCCGGTTTTTTCTCCCAAAACAATAGAATCACCTTGAAAAAAAAGAGTGTTTTTTTTCCCTGTTTTTGTTGATTCGATTAAAAGTACCTGGGTATCGGGGGTATCCTGTACTATCCGGGCTTTAACAAGGTTTTCCGTTCTTCGATTTACAGTGTCAGCGAACTCTGTTAGATTACCGCCGCGAAACTTGAAGGTTATTTCTTTACCGCCCAGGGAAAAACCATAGTCTCCTTCGGGAACGGTAAAGTCTTTGGAAAGAGAATTGGATAAAAACCTGTCAGCCTTGGCCGTCTGTTTTACGGTAATTTCTTTTGTATCTGCCTGGGCTTCCCGGCTGGCGGTGGCTGTAAAAATGTTTTCGTCCGAAGAAGAGGCTGTTTTTTCCTGGAAAGGATTCTGAAACCCATATAACTTTTTTGCGCTGTCATCCAACCGGGTTATGGCGCGATTAATATCCTGCCAGATGTTTTTTTGGTCTTTAAACTGGTTAACACGCTCCTCCATCCGCGTAAGAGGAACTCGTTGGATTTCCATGAGACCATCGATAATTTTATCCGTGTTAAACTTACTGCTTACCCCGGGGATCGATATGTCCGACATTATCCCGACGCCCCCTCCCAGTGTCCGTATCAGATTTTTTCGTCAAACAGGATCCCTATTATCTCTCGTATACGTACCTGGAGTTTCTGGATTTCCGCAGGGGGGATCTCCTTAATTACTTTATCGGTCTCGCTGTCAATCACCTTTACGACTACCTGGTTTAATTCTTCATTGACGCTGAACTTCAGGCGCCGGTTAAAATTGGGGTTGGATTTCAGTATTTTTTTAAGGTAGTTTTCGATATCTTCTTTTGTGTAGAATTCTCGATCATCCTGGAGCTCCTGGGTCTTGATCGCCTCGGGGGGTTGTGAGTTCTGTACTCTTTGATCGTGTTTTACATTTTCCTGAACTGGGGGAAATTTCATAATTCCCTGTATTTCCAGTTCCATAATGGCAACCTCTAAAATAAATAAGATGATGGAAGGGGGGCGCGAGCCCCTTCCACCTGTACTATGTAAAGAGAATACGTCCAGAACTCTCTCTACAAAAATCGAACGGAGACTTCTATTCAACCTGTTTTAAAGAAGTTGAAGCACAGATTGAGTCTTTGTGTTGGCCTGAGCCAACATGGCTGTCCCAGACTGCATTAGAATCGAATTTTTGACGTAGTCGACCATTTCATTGGCCATGTCCACATCCCTGATTCTTGATTCAGCCGCCTGTAGATTCTCGGCCGCAATAGCAACACCCTTGGAAGCCATTTCAAACCTGTTCTGGTAGGCTCCAAGGTCTGCCCGCTGCTTTGAAACGGTTTTGAGTGCTTCGTCAACAAATCCAATGGCTCTATTGGCAACTTCCGGTGTAGAAATTGAAAGTTTTCCAGCTTCCTGGCCGCCCTGCGGGTTCAATAGGGCTACAGATGTCATTGTTCCGACGTAAACCCGCTCGGCCTGATCCATATTTGCGCCGACCTGGAACTGCATCACTGCTTCAGCACCTTGTGCAAATCTTCCGGTTAACATGTTCATTCCGTTGAATTGTGCGTGAGATGCAATTCTGTTAATTTCATCGATAAGCTGAGAGACCTCTACCTGGATTTGCATTCTGTCTTCCTGTGTATAAATACCGTTGGCGGATTGAACAGAAAGTTCTCTCATCCTGTGCAGGATATCCTGAGTTTCCTGAAGATACCCCTCTGTGGTCTGTATAAACGAAACACCGTTTTCGATATTCTTTTCTGCCTGATTAAGACCACGCACCTGGCTGCGGAGTTTTTCAGATACCGCCAGGCCGGAAGCATCATCACCGCCTCTGTTTATCCGCATGCCGGAACTAAGTTTCTCGATATTCTTATCGATCTCAGCGCCTTTCACACCAAGCAGCCTGTTTGCATACATAGCACTCATGTTGTGATTTATTATCATATTACCCTCCTTGTTAGATTAAAGAAGGCATCCTTTGCCTTCCCCTTGTATAACTACACAGGGATTTCAGAAGACTAACGCGCCTCTTCTGCTCCGTTTTTTCCCCCATGCAACAAGGAGATATTTTCGACCTTCTTAGGTCGAAAAATCTCCTTATTTCTTATGCATACTTAGGAGGGTTTTTTTCAAAGAACAAACGTACCTGCTCTAATAATAATCGATTATCGCAAGAGTTGCAAGATGGTTTGTGTTTTTGTATTAGCCTGTGCGAGCATCGCAGTCCCGCTCTGTAACAGGATCTGGTTCTTTACATATTCAACCATTTCCGCGGCCATATTCGCATCCCGGATACGGGCTTCCGCCGCCTGCATGTTTTCCGCACCTATGTCAATTCCTCTGACTGCGTGCTCAAGCCTGTTCTGATATGCGCCAAGGTCGGCTCTCTGCCGGCTGGCTTTCTTAAGCGCCTCGTCCAGCACACCGATCGCCCGGTTTGCATTATCCGGAGACGAAAGAGAAATTACAGAGTTTTCGCCTTTTATCTTCAATGCGAATGATGTCATGGTACCGATAAAAATGCGTTCTCTCTGGTCCATGTTGGCTCCGATATGCAGCCACATTGAAGCGGTAACGGTATTTTCGCCTGTTTCCTGGGCAAATCGACCGGTGAGCATATTCATGCCGTTAAACTGGGCGTGAGATGCTATCCTGTCAATCTCGTCAATAAGCTGGGAAACCTCCACCTGTATCTGCATTCTGTCTTCGGATGTATAAATACCGTTGGCCGATTGAACAGAAAGCTCCCTTAAACGATGGAGAATATCCTGAGTTTCCTGCAAGTAGCCTTCTGTAGTCTGGATGAATGAAATGCCGTTCGAAGCATTTTTCGACGCCTGCTGCAAGCCGCCTATCTGGGCCCGCATTTTTTCCGACACAGCCAGACCCGAAGCATCATCTCCGGCTCTGTTAATACGAAACCCTGAAGAGAGTTTTTCCATGTCTTTGGAAATAGCCAGATCGATTTGTTTGAGCCTGTTGTGTGCAAAGACTGCACTCATGTTGTGGTTTATTATCATTTTTTCCTCCGTGAATATAATTTTGGGCATCCTTGCCCATCTTCCCTGTAATTATAGCGTAAACTCTCCTAATGTAATCAGCCTTCTCCTTTACTAATCGGGAATTTCCCTAAACCCTCATAAACATAAGCCGATAATCAGAATAAGGGAAAAGATACCTGCTGTCTTTTCAGCAATGAGCATTATTACCCTTATTCTTTTTATCGACCCCCCTGATCTTAAGCTTTAAAGCAAATAAAAAAATTATTTTTTCCGTTAAGCGGGTGATGAATCCTTTGTCGATGGATTTTGAAGATCGAGAGATTTGCGTATCTGAGTGAGATACTCATTTATTATCATCTTATACTCCATTGGTATGGATTTTTCATCGAATAAAACCACCAGAGCAGCGAGATCTTTTCGGCCTTCTACCGGCTCAAACCGAAGTATTTTACCGTTTAAAACGATTATTTTATTTTTCTCTTCCAGTTCGATTTTCAGGGTGGCTTCCTTGTCAACGAGGAACCTGGCCACACCAATGATTATTATCTTTGCACCGGAAAAGGAAATATCTCTGAGTATGCCCTTTCTCGGAATACCCTGAATTAGTATCTGGGCTTCTTTGGCCTTAATTCCGAGCTTTCTTATAGCGTCACTCGTCAATAGAATTCGCTCTTCTTTTCTCTTTTTCGAGTTTACGTTGGCTTCCAGAAGTGTACCGAGGATTTCGATCAAGTCGTCGGGGGGTCTCTGGGTATAGTTTAATGTAATAAAAGTAAGGTCGGTATTGTCTTTATTATAAGGGTTAAAACCTATTGCCTTTGCCGTTAGAAAAAAAGCCAGAGGATCGATTTTGCCTGCCTGTTGGAAGCTGAAACGGAGAGAAACCATGTTATTGGCTTTACGAATTTTTTCAAAGGAGTCCGCAGTCAAACCAGCGATAATTTTTGCTTCCGACATGGAACACGAATATATCACGCACGGCCATTGTTCCCCAAGGCATTTCAGATAGATCTGTCTAGTTATTAAACCTGTTGCTTCAATGACTCCTTTGGTGAACGTGACATCCACATTTTTAAAAAGTTCATAGTAGCGGGCTATTTGCTGACTTGTTATTATAGACATATCTGACAAACTGATACTATTATATTATTCAGAAAAGTGTCAACATGAGTGATAACATTAAGGAGGTATTGATTGATCTCAGTCCTTGGAATTGAAAACCCTTTGATTGATATTATCATGCATGCAGATTATTCGGTTTTTAAAGATTTAAATGCAGCCCCCGGCACTATGAATCTCGTAGAGCGATCTACAGTGGATAAAATACTATCAACCCGAACTCCTTCTACGATCTTATCCGGGGGAAGCTGTTCAAACACAATACGCGGTCTTGCCTGGTTGATAGAAACTTCCCCCTCCCTTGAAAAACCAGCCTTCATCGGAGCCGTCGGGGATGACCAACAGGGAAGGGAATATGAAAAAATACTTATTCAGCATGGTGTAATTCCTTATCTTGTAAAAAAATGTACTCAGACGGGGGTTTCTGCGATAATAGTGACCCCAGATCATGAAAGAACTATGTTCACCTATTTGGGCGCCTGCAGGGAACTTTCTAAAGAAGACGTTAACGATCAAGTCCTCAAGTCGGCTAAATATCTCCATATGACTGGATATATGTGGGATACGACTAATCAAGAAATAGTGGCTCACACCAGCATCAAGAAAGCCAGGAAAAAAGGAATCTTCATATCCTTCGATCTGGCAGATCCTTTTGTAGTACACCGCTATGGGCGGAAATTGAAAGCATGGCTGCCCGGAAAGATTGACCTGCTTTTTGCCAATAGAGAAGAACTGGCAACGATAACCGGAATTACCGATGGAGATGAGACAATTATCAGAACTGCCGGGGAAATCTCGCCCCTGGTCGTTATGAAAACCGGCAAAGACGGCTGCCTGATTCTAAGTGACGGAGTTGTAGAGAGGGTTCCGGGGGAAAAAGTTACCCCTCTGGATACAACCGGGGCAGGTGATTCTTTCGCGGCCGGGTTCCTCTACGGACTACTTACCGGAAAAAGTCCTGATCGTTGCGGGCGGCTTGCCAACAGGCTTGCCTCAAGGATAGTAACAATCGACGGATGCGATTATCAAAAATTGGATAGAAATGAAATTCTGTCGAGGTAGTAAAAACGCGCTTCAATTTCCGCAGAGGCTTTTATCGATCTTTTCGATAATTTGTTTGGCCAGTCGTTCTGCTTCCTCAGAATCTTGGATCAGTGCCTGTTTGTTCGCATTGTTTTTTCGTTCTTTAAACAATTCATCTGTTATGAGCAGGGCGGTCACAATAGCCGTTCGTAAAGGGTTTTTACCGGTTATTGTAGTTTCTACATTCTCAATCTTTGTGTTCACATACGCAACAAGCTGATTTAAATAATCCGGATCTTCATCCACCTGGATGGTGAATGAAGTTCCGAGTATTTGTAATCTAACCGAACTTTTACCCATTGTGTGTTATATAACTTATCAGAAAATATCCAGTTCCGACGGGTTTTTCGCCGGTTCCCCTCCCTCCTCCCCCGGGCTTGGGGCGGCAAGAGCCTCATCTTCTGTTTCCCTTAGAGTTTTCATCTCGGGTTGTGCTTTTTCAGCGACACTATCTTCGAGCTTATCCAGTTGCTGCAAAGCATTTAAGATGCCCTGTTCGATTTCATTTTGATCACTTTTAAATTTTGAGATAAGGACTTCCATTTCTTCTATTCTGCTCCGGTAATCCTCGAGCTTTTGCTTTAAAGTACCATTCTCTTTTCGCAATTCAGAAATCAATCGGACGGCCTTCTGTACCTTGCCATCCAGCCGGCGAATCTGCTCCAATGTTACCATACCGTCTAAACTCCAAGGACTTCTTTTGCTTTTTTCACAAGAGTTTTAAATGCAGCCGCATCTTCAATCGCCATATTTGAGAGTGCTTTTCTATTTATTATTATTCCGGCGTTATCAAGTCCATTAATAAACCGTGAATAGGACAAATTCTCCGCCCTGCACGCGGCACTGATACGGGCAATCCAAAGAGACCTGAAATCACGTTTCCTTCTTTTTCTGTCTCTATAGGCATACACCAGCGCTTTGGCGACCGAATCCTTTGCTGTTCTTAAAAGCGCTTTTCTTCTTCCCCAATATCCCTTAGCCTGTTTTAATATCTTTTTCCTGCGATCATGTCGCCGCGTTCCATCTACTGCGCGTGGCATTTTTTCTCCTCCTCTCTCTCCCGGTTGCAGTCACAACCGGGGTGGATTACAGTTCCTCACAGCTTGCAAAGAACTGTAGATTGAATAACATGTCTGGTTTAATTATCCGTAGGGTAACAATTTTTTTACCTTAGTCGTTTCTACAGGGCTCAAAATACCTGCATGCCGCAATTTGCGTTTCCTTTTGGTGCTTTTTTTTGTAAGAATATGCCGGAGTCCTTGTTTTTTATACGTTATTTTACCGGTACCGGTAAATTTTAGTCGTTTTGCGGCACTTTTTCTTGTTTTCAATTTTGGCATAATTTCATCTCCTCTGTTCCGCCCAAGAATTTCGACCGAAGTGTATTCGGTTAAGGCACGAATTGAAATTTGTAAATCT
>JBFMGN010000219.1:0-5860 GCA_040752435.1 Spirochaetota bacterium | reverse complement strand
ATAAGACTGATCCATGGGGTGCCTCCTTTGTTAAGGGTTGTTAATAACTCTTCTCAAAGGATATGATAGTCTTATTTGTGTTTGTTTTGTATAAAAATGCCGTGCGAAGCACGGCTTAGTTCAACAAGCGGTTGCAGCCGACCGCCTTCGGCGTGGGTATGCGTGGCGTGTTTTGCCAACTATCGCTCTGGTTATTGAAGCGAGTCTTGCCAGAGTCGGCGGCGGCTGAACCGCAGGACGTTATGCCGATGATCGCATAGACGCTCATCTTTCTCACCACCCCTTCGCGTCTCATCAGTAAGTATTGAAAACATGCAGTCTTTAGGTTAATATACAAGCCAATATGCAGATATGAAGATAATAGACATGCAATGTTGTAGTATAGTAAGCCATTTGGAGATATCTATTAAAAATACAGGCTATGTACCCCGATACCTGGCATATCTGCGGTATACTCACTAGTTAAATGGCCGTAGAAAGGCATGCCTGCTAGATTCTTGACTATCTATCAAAAAAGACAACAGACAATGCGCGGCAACTGGAATTAACCGCAAAGAGGTTCAGCATGGCATTTAAAACACACAACACCATACTGTTAGTACTGATTGTTAAGGCTCTTCTTATTTCAAACATCGCAATTATACCTTTGCATGCCGATCAGGAACTAAAAGAGCTTGTAATTGGCAAGGTATGGCATATTCCAGATATATTTTACGGTTACATAATGTTTGATACTGTCACATATAGAATGGGTGCTTATGAGGGTGCAGGTGATTTTGCCATTGGAAGGTTTGTAATCTTAGATTCACGTAGAATATCACTATGCAAGCCAACATTCTATAACATGGAATTAGAGATAGTGAAACAAGCAAGTAGTTGGGCCAACAGCCTGTGGACAAGAGAAGAGTTATTGCTTAAATACAATACTGACTATGCAAATATATACTACTCGGGTTCATTAGACAATGAGCTAGGAAAAGTGGTGTTTGTTTCTACTAACCCAACTTCAGAGGGAGCAACAATTAAGGAAGACGGCATAGAGATTGTTAAAGAAAAAGCAAGCTTCATTGTGCTAGAGAATCTTATAATGTGTAAAAAGCCGAACAGAGAATCAGAAAGCAACTACTACGAAATTGAAGAGATTCTGTACAAGTACGGCTATCAAACTGTAAAGAAAGAAAGAGCCAGGATCGTGCCAAAAGGCTATGAACTAACAACCATAGCACGTACAGTTACTGCTGACGTTATCGATGGCCAAAGAGCGTCTTGGTATTTCTATAATATTGAAACAGAAGATTTCATCTATCATGGTTGGGTTTTCGGCGGGCATTTAACACCATATTCAAAAGAGAAGGATCAAGAGTATCGAAGGATTTTAGAGAAGAACCTAATGGAAATGGGCTGGATCCAACCCAAACAAATAGAGCACTAAATACGGCCATTTAACATGTCGTTTAAGCTAACCGCGAAAGGCTTGTCAATGCGCGATTAGACAGTTACACCGAAGTGGAGGTGCCCCCACTGTTCGGCGCGGCAGCTTAACTCCACGTTGGGCACAATAGGGAGAACTAAGATGCAGAAACAGGATTACTCAGTTGTTGTATTGATGCTCGCTACTCTTCTGATAACGGGATGCCAGTCAACCGGGGAAGCTGCGCCTCCCACCGCAGGGAGCATCAAAGAACCGGCAGCCGACGAGCGGATCGAGATGACAAAGTGGGAGTTATGGTCTTCTGGTGAGGTTACGCTGCGCGGTATCAACATCCACCAACGGCTGATCTATGAAGGATGGGACGACCCCGAACAGTATGGCGAGGGACCGGTAGGTCCTCCCTTTGCGCAGGAGGATTTCGACCAGCTAGCTGCGCTGGGAGCAAACTATGTCAATATCTCCCACCCCGGCCTGTTCAACGAAGAACCGCCTTTTGAGCTAAATGAAGGCAGTCAGGCCAATCTCGACAGGCTGTTGGAAATGATCGCCCAGGCGGATATGTTTGCCGTGATCAGTTTCCGAACCGGGCCAGGGCGTAGTGAGTTCTCCTTCATGGGCGTTGGCGACGATGACCCATTCGGTCAAAGCCATTTGAATGACACGGTCTGGGAGGACCAGGCTGCTCAAAAGGCGTGGGCAGATATGTGGAAGTACACAGCGGATCGCTACCGGGATAATGGTATTGTCGTCGGCTATGATTTGATGGTCGAACCAAACGCCAACGCGATCTTTTTTGACATGTACTGGCCGCCTGATTTTTACCCTGCCTATGCGAACACTCTGTATGATTGGAACCAGTTCTACCCGCACATCGTGGAAGCGATCCGAGAAGTTGATCCCGACACGCCCATCCTGGTCGGCGCGATGAGCTGGAGCCAGGTCGATTGGCTCGCCTATCTGGAGCCGACCGACGATCCGCGCACCGTCTACACCTTCCACCAATATACCCCACACGACTATACGCATCAGTACCCTGATGAGCAAGGCGGTCTGCCCATCACATATCCTGGAAAGCTGGATCTGGACTGGGATGGCGAGCCAGACAGATTGGATCGAGATTGGCTCGAAAGTCTGCTCTCTCCGGTGACCGAGTTTCAATCCACCCATGGCAAGCCGGTGGCAGTCAATGAATATGGCGTGATGCGGTTCGAGCCGGGCGCGGCAGAGTATTTGAACGATCTGATGGAGTTGCTTGAGGATCTCGGAATCAACCATGCTCTATGGGCTTGGACATCAGCCCATGTGCTGCGGTATGGGGATATGCAGGAGTTTGAGTATCGGCTCGGACCTGACACAGACAATCTCACTGAGGAAGCCCCCAGCGAACTGATGGAGGTGATCGTTAGCAACTGGGAACGGAACACGGTCCGACCGTCTCAGGTTACGTTCATCAGTGCGCGTTTAATGATGAGACATGAGAGGAAAATCTATGAAGAAGGCTGAACATGACGAGCTTCGCCCGGAGTACCGTCGGGAAGACCTTGGGAAAGGTGTTCGAGGTAAATACCTGAAAACGTATCGGGCTGGAACGAATCTTGTTCTGCTCGACCCGAAGGTAGCGGCGGCATTTCCAACGGAACGTGCGGTAAATGAGGCGCTAAGCACCCTCATCGAAGTGGCGGAAAATGCCGACCTGACACGTCGTTCCACTGGACGCGCAAAGACGGTGCGCCGGTGAATTCTGCGTTAGGCCGATGATCGCATAGACGCTCATCTTTCTCACCATCCCCTTCGCGTCTCATCAGTAAGTATTGAAAACATGCAGTCTTTAGGTTAATATACAGGCAAATATGCAGATATGGAGATAATAGACATGCAATATTGTAGTATAGTAAGCCATTTGGAGATATCTATTAAAAATACAGACTATGTACCCCGATATCTGACATGTCTGCGGTATATTCACTAGTTCGACTACACAATAGGGGATAAAGATATGCCGGAAATATCACGCTTTTTCGGAATCATAATAGCAATGTACTGGGATGAACATAATCCCCCGCACTTTCATGCCCGCTATGGAATATTCAATGCAGCAGTGGATATCGTTTCGCTGAAAGTATTAGAAGGAGAACTTCCTCCCCGTGTATTAGGGCTTGTGATAGAATGGGCATCAATACACAAAAAGGAACTATTGAGTAATTGGGAAAAGGCACGACAAGATAAACCATTAAAAAAAATCGAACCACTCCAATAGGAGGACTAGAAATGATTCACGACGTTATAGATGCTGTTTATAAGGGAGACTACCGCATAGAGTTAAAATTTGACGATGGCAAAATTGGGGTAATCGATTTTTCAAAATACCTCAAACGTGGCGGTGTATTTAGGAAATTTGAAAACATTGAGTACTTCCGTAGTTTCCAAATAAATAAAGAAATAGGTACCATAACCTGGTTTGATGAGCTGGACATAGCTCCTGAAACTCTTTATGCAGAGGCAACGGGAGATAGACTTCCTTCCTGGATGGAAACAGAAGAAAATATTCAGTCGAACCACTGCGTGCAGACGGACGCGGCTATGCGGCGCCGCTGACGCATACGTCCGGACGCCAAGAGGTGCTTGCTGTCACGTAAGGAGCCAACCTGCTACCATTAGGTCAGCCCGGCAGTCGGGAAGGAGAAGTAACAAATGGGGTGGCGCGGAACTCTTCGTACTATCGGTGCGATCTCCCGAAGCATTGAGCGAGACTCCCGCAGGCGGCAACGCGAGTACGCCGCGCGGCAGAAGCAGATTCGCCGTCTGGAAGAGTTGCAACAAGCTGAGGCCAAAGTCGAAGAGTACAACAACTATGTCGACCTGATTACCTCAATGCACAAGGAATGCTCCGAGGCCATAGACTGGGTCAAGATACGCGACCTGCCGGAGCCGCAGGAGCCCAAACGGTCAGACAGGAACGAATCGCAAGCACGCAAGGCACTGGACAGGTACAGACCAGGATTCCTGGATCGGTTGCTGCGTAGAGAGGCCCGCAAGAGACAGGCTTTGTCGCAGGCCGTCCACGACGGACGCCTTCAGGATGACAAGGAGTACCGCGCAATTAGGGCCGAGTACATCGACAAGCGCAAAGAGTGGAAGTATATGCACGATGTTGCGATTGGTATCCTCAAGGGTGACGTCTCCGCGTACCTATCGGCGGTTCGCGAAATGGACCCATTCGAGGAAATCTCCAACATAGGTTCAGCAGTCAGCCTCAGTGTGCTGACCCCCAAGACAGTAGCGGTGGCGCTCAACGTCAATACCAGCAAGGTGATACCGAAAGAATCGAAGTCGCTGCTAAAGAGTGGCAAGTTGTCCGTCAAAGAGATGCCCGCATCCAGGTACTGGCAACTCTATCAGGACCACGTTTGCAGCGGCGTTCTTCGCGTCGCCCGAGAGGTATTCGCGCTTCTCCCGGTGGACAAGGTTGCGGTCGATGCACTCTGCAAAATGGTGAACCCGAAGACTGGTCATTTGGACGACACCGTCATCCTCTCCGTTTTAATTCCCCGTGCCACACTCGCTGAGCTGGATATGGACCGACTCGATCCCTCTGATTCCATGAGCAACTTCCTGTTCCGCATGAAGTTCAAGAAGATCACTGGTTTTGAACCAGTTGAGCCCATTGATGTCTCAACGGTTGCCGAGACGTGAGACTATGGACATGACGCCATAACCCATATAAGGCCCCCCGTTGTCAAGGGGCGTAGTTCGATTTGGCCCTCGAAAACTACAATCGATTGCCCGGAAGAAAAATGATCTATCGGGCAACTGAATCGTCGAGCTGTCTTCCGGTTTGACCAGGCGGCAGGAGGAGATGAAGTTACCGATCCTCGGAAATCGGTTGATGTCGTCAATCTCGTAGATCATCACCAGTGCCAGAATTTTTCCGATATCCGGAATGGTGTACAGCAACCCGAAAGCAACCGGATCATGAACCCGTGCCTTCCCGATTGCTTGCTGCTCAACCACCAGATCTTCGCGATGATGGCCACTGCAGCCTTGAATGAGTCGCGGTCGGTTGGTAGATTTGTGTGAAAGAGGACCTCGCCGCGCTCATCTTGAAGACATAGATCCATGGAGCTTGCGTGAAGATCCACTCCGCAGTAATATTTATGGTGTTGTTCGTAAAAGCGCATAAGGCTTCCTCCTCGGATTGGTTAAGATTTGGATACGGTTATTATATCGGACCTCCCGTGGGGGCCTTAATAAGTATCGTAAAAAGCGTTGAATGCGAGTGAGGAACGAACCTCGCATTCAACGCTTGTTGAACAAGCCTGCTTCGACTATATTCTGTAAATTGGCCTGTTTGCGTTTTAAATGAATTTATTTTTGGATAATATTACGGGGAAAAGCTTATAAAAGCGGTTATGTTTTGACTGAATTAGA
>JBFMGN010000218.1:0-5871 GCA_040752435.1 Spirochaetota bacterium | reverse complement strand
ATCAATGCCTTTACTCCGTTGATTTTGCTGACGATGGGCCAGGCAGTGGTTATCATATCCGGCGGACTCGACCTTTCCGTAGGCTCTGCCCTTTCGCTTTTAACCTGCGTTTTGACCTCGGTAATGAAAAAGGGCGACTCAGTAACAGGATTCTACGCCCTTCTTGCCGCGTTGGCCGTCACAATGTTTGTGGGCGTAATAAACGGCCTGGGCATAGGGTATTTAAGAATCCCGCCGGTTATCGTCACGTTTGCCACGTCCTTCATTTGGCTGGGTATCGCCCTGTTCTTGAGGCCGACACCGGGCGGAGAAACCGTCGACTGGTTCAAAGGGTTTTACAATCTCGACGCGGTACAGGATGTATCCGCATCGCTAAAAGCCTTTGGGGCAGTTTTCCCACCCGCCCTCATATTAGTACTTTCAGGCTGCCTATTCTGGATTGTAATCGGCAAAACAAGGGTCGGTCGGTACATTTATGCAGTTGGCAGCAACAATGAGAGTGCATATGAAAGCGGTATAAATACGGCGAAAGTACAGATGCAAGCCTGCTTGATCAATTCGGTCTTCATATTCCTGGCGGCTCTGTTCTTCGTGGGACAGAACCAGTCCGGCGATGCCAGAATGGGCGACCCGCTGACCTTGAAAGCGATCGCGGCGGCGGTTGTCGGCGGCATTGCCTTGACCGGCGGGCGGGGCAGCGTGTTTCTTGCGTTGGTCGGTGCGCTGATTTTAAGCTTTGTGAACAAAATTATATTTTTTGCAAATATACCTAATGCTTATCAGACGCTTTTCAGCGGAGTTATTGTAATTATCGCCATCGCCGGCTCACAGATGTATACGCTGTACAATAAAAGGGCTATGGTGAAGGAGAGCAAATTACCATGAATCTTGTGCTGAGCAGACAGAGCAGCACCGTCTACAAGTTTTACGACCGATATAAAAAATTAATTATTGCTTTTCTGCTTATTATCTTTCTCTTTGGCTTAGGTGAAATAACCGTATCTAATTTCTTAAGATTTGGACAAATATTGCTGACTGTAAAGCTGGCCTCGTTTATTGCCCTTTTCGGTTTGTGTCAAATGATTGTGATTGCGGCGGGCGGGAGCGGCCTTGACCTGTCGGTTGGCTATGCCGCGACAATGACGGCGGTATTCACGGCCAGCATAATGAACGGTCAGAATGAAAACCTTTGGATAGCGGTCCTGGTCGCACTGGGCATCGGAATTGCGGTAGGCCTGGTAAACGGCGTGCTGACATCTTTTATCAAACTGCCGCCCCTTGTCGTCACTCTGGCGATGTCGCATATTTTACAGGGAATAATAAATGTATACACCGCCGGCAAAAACATCACCGGCCGGCCTTCACCGGTCTTACAGATTATGGCCGCGAAGTCCAGCGGTATATTCCCCAATATACTTTTCTTATTAATCGTTGTCACAGCGATAGTAATGATACTGCTGTATAAAACAAAATGGGGCCTGATGCTGTTCGGGACCGGCGCGAACGAAACCGCCGCGTACTTAAGCGGCGTCAACGTAAAACTTGTAAGGGGTACCGCGTTTTTAATAAGCGGGACATTGGCAAGCCTTATCGGATTGCTGCTTATCGGCAATATGGGCATCGCTTTCAAGGACATGGGCTCGAACTACGTCATGCCGAGTATAGCCGCGGCGGTAGTCGGCGGAGTGTCTTTGACCGGCGGTGACGGAAATTATGTTGGCGTAATATTAGGCGCCATATTCCTGCAAACACTGACCAACCTGCTGGTCGCATTAGGCTGGGGTGATGCGGGAAAATGGACGGGATTCGGAATAGTACTGTTTGTTCTGTTGATAGTGTATGTGAGCAATCGACGCGGTCGATAAACTTCTGTCTGGGTCCTGATGGGACATGCATGGGCTGTAACGGTTTATCCCACCAATGAGCTTTTAAGCGAAAGCAGTCTTCGAGGACTGTAGAATCGCTAAGAAACATGCTCAGCGGCTAAGCCACTGTTGCGCGCTTAATCGATTTCACACCTCTTGGCCGAGCTGCACGGCCATGACTTCATGGTCACGGATATGGCTTTTTTTGCTATACACGGAAAAAAAGTTGACACTAAATCATATATGATATATAATATATGATACATTCAGTACCTGTTCGGGAAGCCATTCGTGATCTTGTAGCTTAAGAGAGTACGAAAACATCAGAAAGGTAGAGACAAAGTCTTACAACAGCTTAAAAAGAGAAAATTATAAGTAGTGGAGAGAGAAAAATGAACAAGAATTATCCAAAATTATTCAGTCCGATACAAATCGGCAATTTTGTTGTGTCGAATCGGATTTGTCATGTTCCTACCGATATTAGTTCGGGAAACGCGGACGGATCGGTAAATCAGAGGGTGATTACGTACCACGAAGAAGTCGCAAAAGGGGGTTGCGGGTTAATCATTGTGGGCGCATCAACCCCGGATAAAACAACAGGCCGGCCTACGGTTGGCTGTTTGGCAGTGGACGAAGATCCGATGATAATGGGTCTATCAGAGCTTGCGGAGGCAATGCATCGGCATGGGGCGAAAACCTCGCTTCAGATTCAACACCCAGGCCGGCAGGCTGCCTGGCCGAGGAAAGACCTGATTTCCGCTACTGATATGGTTGTAGATATCCCGGGGTCGGCCGGACATGAAGTCGTATACGCGGAAGGTGCTGCCAAGGGAAAAGCGATCAGAGCGATGAGCGTCGAGGAAATATATGACCTTACTGAAAAGTTCGCTGAAGGCGCCTGGAGGGTCCAGCAGGCCGGGTTTGATTCAGTCGAGCTTCATGGTGCGCATGGTTACTTGATTGCTCAATTTATGAGTCCTTATGTCAATAAAAGGCATGATCGGTTTGGCGGCAGCTTTATCAATAGAATGAGATTTGTTTTGGAAATAATAAGCCGGATTAAATATAAATGCGGCCATGATTTTCCGATTGGAATAAGATATTCAGGTGAGGAATGGCTCGAAGGAGCTCGCACGTTGGATGAAAGTATAAAAATTGCAAAGCTTATGGAGGAGAACGGCGTCGCGTTCCTCGATATAAGCGCCGGTATTTTTGAAGTTCCGGGACCGACGATGGATCCCATGTATTACCCGGAAGGATGGAACACGTATACCGCCGAGGAAATTAAGAAGCATGTGAAGATCCCTGTAATAACCAGTCACACCCTCCGAAATCCCGACTACTGTGAAAAAATTATTGCAGAAGGAAAAGCCGACATGGTAGGTTTATCACGGCAGTTGATAGCTGACCCTTACTGGGCAAATAAAGCCAAGGCCGGTGAGAAGGCTGAAATAAGAAGGTGTATTTCTTGTCTGGTCGGATGCTGGCAGGAATCGTTGATGATTAAAAGGCATATGCGGTGCGCTATTAACCCTGCCATAGGTGACGAAAGATTTATTCACATTACGCCAGCGGAAAAGACCTGCAAAGTAGCCGTAGTAGGCGGAGGCCCGGCAGGTTTGGAAGCGGCTCGCGTTGCCACTATACGGGGTCATAAGGTTACTATTTTTGAGAAAACAGGAGAATTAGGAGGAGCCATTCTTTACTGCTGTCCTGTTGCGGGAAAGACCAAGATGCGGTGGTACGCCGACTGGCTTCGGAATCAGATTAAAAAACTCAATATAGAAATTAAATACAATAATGAACCGAAAGCCAATGATTTAAAAGGTTTTGATACGGTTATTCTTGCTACCGGCGGCAAGATACGGAAACCGGATATTCCGGGTATCAATTCCCCCACTGTAACCACTTATGAACAAGTTCTTCTCTGCAATAGTAAAGACTGTGAATATTACCCCAGGGATAAAGGTGCTCCTTTCGAATGCGGTGAGACTGTTCTTATATGGGGTGATCACTTCGGTGCGGCGGATGCTGCTGAAAAACTTGGGGTTCAGGGTAAAAAAGTTTATCTTGTTACCGAGCATAAGGAATTTGCAGCCTGGATGGAACCCTGCCATAAGGATGTTATGGTTAAGAGGTTTAACGGCGGGAATGGAGAAGGGCTGAAAGGGAAAACTTTTGCTCATCCTGTCACCATACTCAATAATTCAACTGTGCTTGAGATCAGGAATGGAAATGAGGTTGTTCTTGTGGATAACAAGTTCAATAGAAAAACCATAAAAGTTGATAATCTAGTCCTGGCTACGGTGGAAAGCGAACACAGCTTTTATAAGAGCTTGCTGGATGCAGGTGTAAATGTTGCCATGGTAGGTGATCTAAAGAAGGTACGGAATTTACGAAATGCTGTTACGGATGGTGCAAATATTGGTCTTACTCTGGATAAGGGGTTAATGATTAATGCAAATAACGTTTTAATAGCAAATCTTCCCAGTGATGTGGCATTATAATCCAGGCAGGAGCAGCTCTGCCTATTGTCTGTATTCTTATTGTGCTCCTTAATCTCTAAAGTGAAATTTCTTCATGTATAAGATGTAGATGTAAAGGAATTCCACACGGAGAACACAAAGAGCACAGAGGACACGGAGGTAAAGGAGGCATAAGCGATGGAAAAAATAAAAGTCGGTGTTATAGGTAAGGGATTTATCGGACCCGCGCATGTCGAGGGTCTACGGCGTCTGGGTTATGTTGAAGTGCTTGCCCTTTCAGGTTCCACTGAAGCTGAAACGAAACAGAAAGCGGAAGCCTTGGGTGTAAAAAAGGCTTATGGTGATTATAAAAAATTAATTGCCGACGACGAAATACAGGCGATTCATATCTGTTCGCCGAATAATCTGCATTATCCAATGGCTAAAGAATCTCTTGAGTCAGGCAAGCATGTTATCTGTGAAAAACCGTTAACAGTCAACCTAAAGGAAGCCGAGGAGCTTGTTAAACTGGCCGATAAAAAAAAGCTGGTTAACGCCGTACATTTTAACATCCGCTATTACCCCCTTATGAGGCAGATCAGAACCATGATTCAGAAAGGGGAATTCGGTGAAATATTCGCGCTGCATGGGTCATACTTGCAGGATTGGCTTTTCTATGAAACTGATTACAACTGGCGGTTGGAACAGATCCAGTCCGGGAAATCGAGAGCAGTAGCGGATATCGGATCTCACTGGATTGATTTAATTGAGTATATTACAGGGTTAAGAATTGTCGAGGTACTGGCGGATTTCGCGACCTTCCATAAGTTAAGAAAAAAACCGTTAAGGCCTGTTGAAACATATGCCGGGAAAATCCTTAAGCCGGAAGATTATAAAGACATTAATATTGATACCGAGGATTATGCATCGGTGTTGCTCCGATTTAATAATAGTGCTCACGGTGTATTGATAGTCAATCAGGTGGCAGCCGGCAGAAAAAACAGGCTCTGTTTTGAGCTTAACGGTTCAAAGAGAAGTGCAGCCTGGGAGTCGGAAACGCCGAACCAGATGTGGATAGGACGGCGTGATGGAAATAACGAAATCCTTATGCGCGACCCATCCCTCATGTATCCGGAGGTAAGGTCTCTGGTTGATTACCCAGGAGGGCATAATGAAGGTTTCCCGGATACATTAAAACAGATATTTAAAGAAATATATGCCTATATTAAAGCCGGAAATTACTCTGTCCCTCCATCTTTCCCCACCTTTAAAGATGGTCTGCGTGAGCTTATTCTTGGGGAGAAGATAGTTGAGAGCAGTAAAGCCGGTAAATGGGTAAAAACATAATAAAAAGAGGCAATTTCAAAAACCAGAATTTATTAGCCCCCTTCGAGGGCGAGAAGCTAGGGCAAGCATATGGGGTAGCCACGGAAGCACGCGGAAATATGCGGAATAATAGACTATTCAATTATTAAGCAAAGAATTATTTAAATTACTTTTTTTCCGTGTCTTTCCGCGGATTCCGTAGCTAATATTTTGAA
>JBFMGN010000217.1:0-5880 GCA_040752435.1 Spirochaetota bacterium | reverse complement strand
TCGGCACGGTAAACCTTGGAATAAGCGCCTTCTCCCACAGCGCCAAAAACCGTCTCCTGGCGGCGTCGAGAATAAGTAAAGACATACTCCAGAATGAGAGCATTAGACTGATTCCCGAAGTCCACCTGGAACTCTCAAAGATAAAAGAAATTCTTGAAGATATGTTAAAAAGCATGGATATACTTGTGCGCCATACCAGAGACCTGCACCTTGTGATGAAACCCACTCAGATGGAAGCCGTCGTGAAAGATACAATTGAAAGATTAAAAGATTTAAGCGATTTCAAAACTTCCTTTACCGCTAAATCCTGCCTTGCCATCATCGATAAAGAAAGGATTGTAGAAGTCCTTATCAACGTCATCACTAACGGCGTTGAAGCCGTTCCCGATGGGCAAAGACCGGAGATCCGTATCTCCCTGAAAAACGAAGACAGGTGGGGTATTATTCAGGTTGAAGATAACGGCCCGGGTATTCCCCCGGACCTTCTTGAACGGATTTTCGATCCCTTCGAGACTACAAAAGCCAGAATTACAAACTGGGGATTCGGCTTAAGCTATTCCTTCAAAATCGTCAGTGCCCATGGCGGGAAAATTTTTGCGGAGAACTGTGAAGAGGGCGGCGCCCGGTTTACCATCATGCTTCCGGTATTGTAACGGAAAGGATTCTTTATATTTTACCGGCCGATAGTTCCCTGTACCGGAAGCAACTTCTCAAATGATCATTGACGATGCCTGTCGCCTGTAAATGGGCGTAGATAATCGTCGAGCCCGCAAACATAAAGCCTCTTTTTTTAAGATCCCTGCTGACCATATCGGACAACACGGTCGTGGCAGGAATTTCCTCGAGCCTTCTCCAACCCATCTTCACAGGCTCGGCCTTTACAAATCCCCATATGTATTTATCGAAACTTCCGAATTCCTGCTGAATATCGATAAACTTTTGGGCGTTATGGATGGCCGCCTTGATTTTCAGCTTATTTCTGATTATCCCCGGGTTGTTGAGCAAGCGTTCCATATCCTGCGCGGTATACTCAGCTACCTTTTTCGGGTTAAACTTATCGAAGGCCTGGCGATAATTCTCCCGTTTTTTCAACACCGTCAGCCAGCTCAATCCCGCCTGGGAAGTTTCCAGGAGCAGGAATTCAAAATGTTGCCTGTCATCATGCACCGGCGTTCCCCATTCTTCGTCATGATATTTCATATAGAGTTCATTGCCTTCACACCACGAACAGCGGGTCATTGTTCCGCTCCTTTAAAAGGATACAGTTTCTTAAGCAGCCATGCCATATTTTCTCCAAGACACTCCATCGTTTCCATCCCTTCCCTGTCATTCTCCACTTCACCGGGCTTCCGGCCAATCCCCAGATTCCAGTAAAAAGAACCGGGAACAATCATTTCACTGATCAGGAAAAAGTGATTGATGGAATCAAAAACATGGATGGCGCCGGCCCGGCGAACCGCCACAACCGCAGCACCGACTTTACGCTTGAACATATTACCGTTGGCTTTGGCAACATAGCCCGCCCGGTCGATAAGCGCTTTTGTCTCGGAGGTCAAATCTGCAAAGTACGTGGGGGAAGCTATAATTATTCCTTCCGCCTCCAGCATCTTTGCGATCCAGTCATTGAGCATATCATTAGTAACAGTACACTTCTTATCTTTATTGGTTTTACACTTTAAGCAGGCGGTGCAGCCGCTTATCAATTTACCGCCCACCTGAATAGTTTCGCACGTGATGCCGTGTTTTTTGAGACTTTTAAAAACGGTGTTTATCAAAATAGAGGTATTGCCGTCTTTATGCGGGCTTCCGTTAAATGCAACGACTTTCATTTTTTTATGCCACTCCTAACTTCACTTTTTAAAGCTGCCGGAAGGTATAATAAAGGAATCATTTACATAATTCAATTCCACCCTAAAAAAATATTGACACCAATAAAGACATGCTTTATCCTCTATCCAGTAAGAACACGCCGAGTAAAACGACCTAAACCGGATGGCAAGGCATTTTACCGATAGGGTATACCTGGAAACGGGTATGCCTCCCGTCTGGAAAGGCGAGAAAACGAAAAAATTATTTTTCCTTTCTTGCCTTCAGATAAACAAAATCTGGAGGTACCATTGAAAAAGCTTCTTTTTGCAGGTCTTTTGTTCTCTCTCTGTAGTTTATTTCTTTCCGCCGATACTACGCGGCTCAAGCTTGCTACAACCACAAGTACGGAAAACTCCGGACTGTTATCCGTACTCTTGCCCGTATTTGAGAAAGAAAGCGGCTGCAAGGTGGATGTTATAGCAGTTGGAACAGGCAAGGCCATCAAACTGGGAGAAAATGGCGATGTTGATGTTGTACTTGTCCATGCACGCGACCTGGAAGATAAATTCGTCGCAGATGGATTCGGAGTGAACCGCAGGGATGTTATGCACAATGATTTTGTAATAATAGGACCGGAAAACGACCCGGCAGGCATCGGGGGTCTAAAATCCGCATCCGAGGCGTTCGCCAGGATCGCCAGGAGCGGGATGGCTTTCATCTCCCGGGGCGATGATTCGGGCACGCATGTGAAAGAAAAAGAAATCTGGTCACAGGCGGGCATTACCCCTCAGGGCCGGTGGTACAAAGAGGTTGGACAAGGAATGGGAGCGGTAATAACTATGAGCAATGATCTATCGGCCTATGCCATTACCGACCGCGGTACCTATATAGCCATGAAAGGGAAAATCGCCTTAAAGGTACTGGTTGAAGGCGATCTGGCGTTATTTAATCCGTATGGAATAATCGCGGTAAATCCGGCGAAACATCCTGGGATAAATTTCAACGGCGCCATGAAACTCATAAACTGGATTACATCGGTTGAGGGGCAGGATATGATCCGCAATTACACGATAAACCAGGAAGTTTTGTTTTTCCCCAATGCCGTTAAATAAGTTTGCCGAATAAACCAATGTATTGCCAATTCCGGGATTGGGTGTGATGAATCCTTTTATAAAAGCGTTCGAAATGATTTTTTCCGGTAACCCTGAAATTTACCTCATTGTTTTTACGTCCTTAAGGTTTTCCGTTACAACAGCCCTATTTTCTTCAGCCATCAGTATTCCCCTGGGTGTAACCTTATGGGTACATACCTTCCCCGCGAAAAAGACAATTATCGCCATACTTAATACCCTTATGGCTCTTCCGACAGTTGTTGTGGGTCTTTTGGTATATTCCCTGCTATCACGTTCCGGTCCCTTAGGATTTCTCTCCCTCCTCTTTACACCGGGCGCTGTAATAATCGGCCAGACGTTCTTAGCTTTTCCTATCATCACATCCATGGTCTTCGTTGGTTTAAATAAGCTGGATTTTCAACTGCATGAAACTCTTATTACGCTGGGTTCTTCTAAACTAGATATTTTCCGGATGACTCTCAAAGAGGCTCGATTTATTATTCTATCCGCCGTCCTGGCCGGTTTCGGGCGGGTGATCGGCGAAGTGGGGGTATCCATGATGCTGGGAGGGAATATCCGGTGGTATACCCGCACTATCACCACCGCGATCGCCCTGGAAACGAGTAAAGGTGAGATTGAACTTGGACTGGCGCTGGGTATCATTCTCCTTATAATCGCGTTTGTTGTTAACTTTTCCCTTCACAGGCTGGTCCGCTATGAGAACTGATCCTCTTTTCACCATATCCGGACTCCGGTTCGAATACACCGGCAAGCCGGTGCTGTCTATCGATGAACTCGCCCTGCCTGAACAGGAAGTTAGCGTGATTGCAGGCGGGAATGGAAGCGGTAAAACCACTCTCCTGAAACTGTTGAACGGCTTACTCAACCCTGTTTCCGGGGAAATCCTGTTCCGGGGTAAACCGCTTACAGAGGGTATAAATATCCTTCGAAAAGAGTCTGTACTTGTTCACCAGAATCCGTATTTGTTCAGCGGTACAGTCTACCAAAATGTTTCGTACGGCCTGAAAATACGCAATACCAAAAAAAGCGGTATTCCCGGAAAAGTTGAAGAAGCCTTGAAGCGGGTCGGGCTTTCGGACTTTGAAAAACGGAAGACTCATGAACTATCCGGGGGCGAAAAACAGAGGGTTGCAATCGCACGGGCCCTGGTAATTGATCCTCTCGTACTGCTGCTGGATGAACCGACGGCGAATGTGGATGCAGAATCTATCCGGTTGATTGAGTCCCTTATCCGTTCCCTTCCCCTATCGGGAACTTCGGTTGTCTTAAGTTCTCATAATCCCGGATTTGCCTTCAGGGTATCTACAGGAATTATTACCCTGGAAGAGGGAAGGGTTGTTCCAAACCATCTTAATATATACAAAGGTGCTATTGTTAAGAAAGACGATCACTTCAGCTATTTCAAGACAGGGAATACTTTACTGCGATGCCCCACCCAGGATGGTGATTTCACAGCGGCAGTTATATCCGCGGCGGATATTATCCTTTCCGAAAAAGCCATCTATTCGAGCGCACAAAACCAGTTTCCAGGCAGGGTCGAATCCATCGCGCCCGGGAATGGCACTGACTATATTACCCTTGACTGCGGATTTTCAATTAAGTCAAAGATTACCCGCTATTCCCTTGAAAAGATGGGTATTGAAATAGGCAAGCAATACTATGTAAGTTTTAAGGCATCGTCAATAAAACTATTTTAGGATACAGTACTTAAGGAGGATTGTATGCTTCACCCCGATAAAGCCCTTGAATTAGTACTGGCTGATAGTCACAGTCCGGAAATGATTGAGGTGCCAATTTTACAATCCCTGGGAATGGTGCTGGGAGAAAAAGTACTGGCTGCAATTGAATCTCCGCCCTTTGATAAAGCCGCCATGGACGGCTGGGCAGTCTCTTCTTCAGATACGGGAATTTCTTTCAAGATCATTGAAACCGTTGCAGCGGGGGATGTGCCGAACAAAACCATACACCCGGGGGAATGCGCCCGCATCATGACCGGCGCTATGATGCCGAAGGGGTCGGATAAAGTAATCAGGGTCGAATACACCCAAGAACAAAACGGTCTTGTTACAATCCTACAGACTGAGCCGGACCTGAATGTGATTAAAAAAGGAGAGAATCTGCGTCCCGGCGATTGCGTACTTAAACCGAAAGTCATTAAGCCGCAGGATATAGGAATACTGGCTTCATTGGGACTGAAAAAAATTCGAGTCGTAAAGCCCCCTTTAACCGGAGTGATAACCACGGGTTCCGAACTCAAAAACCCCGGAGAACCTTTAAACAGGGGCGAAATCTACAACAGCAACGGGTTCCAGCTTTGCGCCCAGACGGCTCAAATACAATGCCCTTATAAGTATTATGGAATTGTAGAGGATGAGCCGCCGGTCTTAAGCGCGGCTGTGGGTAAAGCTCTTGAAGAGTGCGATGTTCTTATTCTATCCGGGGGTGTTTCCATGGGGGATTTCGATTACGTACCGCGCATATTAAAGGAACATAAGGTGGATCTTCTTTTTCATCATCTGGCCGTTAAACCGGGGAAACCGACCTTATTCGGCCGAAAAGGGAGCAGATATATTTTCGGACTGCCGGGGAATCCTGTCTCCACCTTCATCATTTTTGAAATCTTTGTAAAGCCCCTTTTGTTTCAAATGATGGGCATTAATTATGAGCCGGTTCTAAGCTCGGGCCGTCTGCTTAAGGATATAATAAGAACAAATACCGACCGGCTCGAATATCGTCCGGTTAAGCTTACAAAAGGTGAAATTCATCAAATACCGTATCACGGGTCGACCCATTTAAATGCCATGGGCGAAGCCAACGGAATAATAAGAATTGAACAGGGAATAGACTATATTGAAAAAGGACGGGAAATCGTTGTACGACAAATTTAACAGGGACATAAATTATCTGCGTATATCTGTTACCGATAAGTGTAACCTTC
>JBFMGN010000216.1:0-5903 GCA_040752435.1 Spirochaetota bacterium | reverse complement strand
AGAATTTGCAAAAAGATAGGAGGAAGAAAAAGCATGGAAAGGGTACGTTAAGCATTATAATTCAGGCAGGAGCAGCTCTGCCTATTGCCTGCACCCTTATTGTGCTCCTTAATCTCTGTGTACTCTGTGTGAAATTTTTTTTCGTATATAAGATAAGAATTTCGCACAGAGAACACAGAGAGCACAGAGGTAAGAGGAGAGGAATTAGAAGCTTAAGAAAGTATGGAAAAAAGTTAAATTGCATAAAGATTGTCTAAAGCGAAAAAGATTGACACTAATTGATGTAATCAGTATCCTTCTCAACCATGAATAAACTGGCCCAAGAACTAAATGAAATTCTCGAAGATACTTGTATCTCGAAACTCCTGTCGGATTTTGGAAAACGGATTTACTTTCCAAAAGGGATAGTGGCTCAATCGGCCGAGGCGAAAAAACATGCCCACAGGTACAATGCAACCATCGGCATGGCATATGCAGGCGGAGAGCCTATCGAACTAAGTGCTGTAAGGAAACTGCTGCCGGATTTAAGTCCGTCAGAGGCTGTTTCATATTCATCCACTGCCGGGGATGAAGAACTCCGAACATTGTGGAAAAATGAGATACTTAAAAAAAACCCGGGCATTAAAAATCCGGCAGGTATTTCATTGCCCGCCGTTGTACCGGGGCTTACAAACGGTATAGCCCAGCTTGCGGATTTATTTGCGGATCCCGGTGACTGTGTTGTCATCCCGGACATGTTCTGGGGCAACTACCGTTTGATTTTTGAAGAACGCCGTTGCGCCCAAATTGCCAGTTTCCCCTTTTTTAATGAAAAGGGAGGGTTGAATATCACCGGGTTCAAAGAAACCATGAAAAAAAATGCGGTCCACGGGAAAGTTATTCTGCTTGTAAACTTTCCCAATAATCCTACAGGCTATTCCCCCACTGTTAGGGAGGCAAATGAGTTAATCAATGCTATTAAAGAACTGGCTGAGAGCGGTCTTTCCATTCTCGTGATAACAGACGATGCATACTTCGGACTTTTTTATGAGGAAGATACATACAAACAGTCACTATTTTCTAGTTTGTCTTCGATCCATTCCAACGTACTGGCTGCAAAAGTCGACGGTACAACGAAAGAAGATTTTTCATGGGGTTTCAGAATAGGTTTTTTAACATTCGGGTCGAAAAGCCTGGAACAAAAACATTACGAAGCCTTTAACAAGAAGCTTATGGGCGCCATACGATCCTCAGTCTCCAACTCGAGTAAACCGGCCCAGTCATTAATAATAAAAGCCATGCAGACCCCCGGTTATGAAGAGGAAAAACAAAAGTATTTCGAAGTCTTACAATCCAGATACAAAAAAGTTAAAAAAATTCTGGCCACCAGAAGTACCGGACTTTCTTTAAAGGCTCTTCCCTTTAACTCGGGATACTTCATGGCTTTTCTGTATGACGGCGGTAATGCTGAAGATCTGCGCAAGGAACTGCTTATGAAAGACGGTATAGGCACTATTTCTATCCAGGATAAATACCTGCGGGTAGCTTTTGCCAGTATCGACCTGGAGGATATGGAAGGCCTTTATGCGGGAATATTCTTAAGCGCCGATAAATTAGCCCCGTAGTTCAGCTTTCCACAAGGAGTTTGCCGATCTCCTTAAGCTCAGGCATTTTCTCATATACCGGAGGTTTTGGATGATGCTGCTTTTTGTCATATTCGGCGGTCTTCATGTAAAGTTCATGTACAAGGTCTGAGAGTATTCCCACGTTTGAGGGGAAATTACTTATTGCTATATCCCGTAACAGTTTCTCACGATCACCGCCCGGTGAAGTTTTTGAAGCAAAGGGTGCCGTCCATCCGCTTAAGCTGCTTTTCAAATTGGGGAGTAAGTTCTTCCTGGCTCTGTATACAAACTGCGCGATAGCAAGAATTCTCTCATAAAGTTCATCAAATCTATATTCATGGCTTAATATCAAATTCGATGCCTGAGTCAGATTGGCAATCAATTCCCAGTTGGACGAGCTTATGTCCAACCTTAATAATAGCTTGTGTATGTAAACATTATTGATGTTATTTCTGTAATGTTCACCCAGCTTCGTTATAACTTTTAGAATCTCAGGATCCTGGACTGTCATAACCCCCTCCTTGTTATCTTAAGATTGTCGCATATATCAAGCCTCACTTCAAGATGAGAAATTATCGTTAAATAATCTTCCCTGCCAGGTATTCCGTCTTCGCAACTCCTTCTTAACCTTTTCATAAAAAACCGATTTGCTCAAAAAAAACCGCGGCGCTGCACGTCTTAAATCCGGGGTATCGCAGGTCAACCGCATTATTACGGTAGCTGGCGGAAGCAGCTCGAGGGCTTTCACTACATAGTCAAGATGCCGCTCCGCTCCTGGTATGGATAATTCTCCGGCAAGATATTGGGAATACAGGCGTGTCCCTTTGGGAACATGGAGATTGTGTATTTTTATCCCTTCAGGTCGCAGAGCGGCGACGCACCGTATAGTGTTTAGTATTTCCTTCTCACTCTCTCCGGGCAGTCCGAATATCAGGTGCACTGCTATTTTTATGCCGTTGCTTCTAAGCAGACTGAAAGCCGAGAAGAATTCTTCAACGGTATGCCCTCTATTTATTCTTTCCAAAGTAGTATTCGAAGCCGACTGTAAGCCGAGTTCAACCCAGACCTCGCGGGCAGCATTTATATAGTCCGACAGCAGCCTGGAAATTTCTTTCGAGATACAATCGGGCCGTGTTGATACAATTAACTCCCTGAAGTTTCCTAAACTTAAGGTGTAATCATATATTTTTCGCAGCCGGGAAGGGGAAGCAAAGGTATTGGAAAACGCCTGAAAATAAAGAAGAAATACCCTTGCATCATATCTCCGTTTCAAAAAGGCCATTGCACCCTCAACCTGCCGCTGCAATTCCTGGAAAAGGCCGGCTTTCCCTTTTTCAGAGTCAAGATATACCGCCCTTGAACCTCTTTCATCACAGTAGATACAACCGGGCGAAGAACGGTCCATACCCCGGTTGGGGCAGGAAAAACCCGCGTCCACGGCCACTCTGTATGCCGTTTCACCATATTTCTCTCTCAGGTACCTGCTATAATTTAAAAAAAGCACATCGCTGTTTCTCATTTATCTTTTCCCGGAGTTATCACTTATACCGGGATTGACAACCCCGGAACTCTTCCCTAGAGTTTACCTCCATGATACCCAAAGGTTTCCAGTTGGTTAGACAGGCACGTCTCAGTCTAGTGGGCCTTATTCTTTCATTATATACCGGTTGTGATCTTCTTTCTAATAGTAATATCGCAGTCTTATGGACAGCAAGGCCGGAAATGGCGTTGTACGCTGAATTATTCAATTCAAGTCAGGATAGGTATCGAATTGAGATTGAATACAAAGCCGACCCGTCAAAGTCACTCATTCTGGAGCCTTCCCATCCAGATCTCGTTGTCGGTGACAGGCTTTATAGTTCCGCAATTATGAAAATGATGACCTCTTTAACACCTCTTTTCAACAATCGGCTTTTAAGGAATCAATTCTACCCGGAACTCCTGAAACTCGGATTAAAAGACAAGGACCAGCTTATCCTGCCTGTCTCCTTTAATCTACCGGCATTGATGTTTAACAGAGATATATCGATAAATGCCATCGACAGCTTCGTGTTGACATTTGAAAAAATAATGGAAATGAGTAAAAGTTTTAGTGAGCTTAAGAAATCACGCTATCCTACTATGGGATTTTCCCCCAATTGGGATAAAGAATTTCTCTATACGGCCACTGTGCTCCTTGGGGCGGATTACAGAGAAACCCCTCAAGGGCACTTGGCGTGGGATGATATCAAGCTCAAGGAAGCACTGGATTTCATCAGACAATGGGTGGATAAGGTAAATGGCGGTCCGAAGCTCGAGCAGGAATTTACGGAAAAATATCTGCATGACCCGGGGTATAAGCTGATTGCCGGCGGCCGCATTCTCTTTTATTTTACCGATATAAGAAAGCTTTTCACTATTTCAGAAGAGAAACGGGATGGGCTCGATTTTCGATGGATAGTTGAAAAGGACAAGACACCCGTATGTGAAGATATTCTTTTCGCCGGCATCCCCAAAAAATCCAGGCATAAAGAAGCCGCCCGCGCTTTTCTGCTCTGGTTCTTTAAGCCCGAAACCCAGAAAGCCTGCCTTGAGGCGGCTCAATTCAAGAGAATCAGAACTTTCGGTATTGCTCAAGGTTTTTCATCCCTTCCAATCGTAAATGAACGGGAGTACCCCCTCTACTACCCGATGCTGCGCGGGCATATTCCACCCCCCGAATTCCTAAGTTTTCCGAAACCGCTGCCCATTGAGTGGAAAAAATTAAAAGATGTGGTGCTTAAACCTTTCCTTTTTGATTATGTAACAAATATTTCCTCCGATGAAAAACTGGAAACGCGGCTGAAAAACTGGCTGCTTCAGAAACCTGCCTTGTAATTTAGTAGAACTGAACTTTTAGATACGGTAACACCAGGCGGGGTACTATTATGACAACTGCCTTATCCGATTATGAAGAACTACGAGCTCATGCTCGTAATCCCCTACGGGGACAAGAAGCTTGGGCAGGCATATCGGGTAACCCCCTTCGAGGGTGGAATCAGAAAAATTCCGGTTCTGTGAAACATTCGCTTTGAAAAAAGTCTTGACAAAATCAGAATAATATTTTATATTATAAATAATTTTAATTATTAAGTAAATATGAGGTTTATGTTGGATTCAGTTTCATCAATAGAAAAACAAAGTGAGCGGCTTCTCACCGCCAGCGATGCAATTATGAGGAATCTCTACAGCCAATACACGGCGATTAAAGACAAAGCCAGGATAACCAAATCGCAGATCATAGCCCTTGAATATATCGCCCGGAAGAAAGAATGTACCATGAACGAGCTCTCGAAATTGACCGGTTTTGCCTTAGGTGCGCTCACAGGTATTATCGACCGAATGATTGCCAAAGGTTTAGTGCGTCGACGAAGAGATGGGGCGGATAGGCGGGTTGTAAAAGTGTATGCCACTGAAAAAGGAACAACATTAGCCAACGAGTACTATCAGAATAAGCTGGAGATTGTTAAACAACTTCTTTCAAAAATCGAACAGGCGGATAGGGAGAATTTTGTGTCCATGATCGAGAAGGTGGCCGGGTACTTTTAGAAGCGAGGTAATTTTTTTTCAGTTGATGGAGGAAGTGCCCGAAAACGGCGAAGAGATGGAGCAACTGAAAAAAGGTTTCTTCGCTAACGATCTTTTAAGAAGACTTTTCCCCCTCTGCCTGTTCATTGTAGCAGTTATTCTTTTCCTATTCTTCAGGAGTTTCAGAGGGGTCGCTCTGCCGGCTTCGGATCTCTGGCCGTGTTTCGGATCAGCTTTATCAGGGATTTCGGGATCTTCACCGCCATAGGCATAGCCTATGCCTTAATCCTGGCACTCACCCTGGTTCCGGCCTGTCTAACCTGGTTGAAATCACCGCGCATATCCGGAAAAGTGACCGCCCATGACGCGGAAAAGGAACAAAGGGGGGTAAACCCAAAGCTCTGGATTTCATTTTAACCAAATTGGATGAAATAACACTGGCAGGAAGGTGGCCAATCCTCGCTGCCGCTCTCCTGCTTAGCATAGCTTCAATCTTGGGCGTCTTCAGGATCAGGGTGGGAATGGAAGCAGTCCGGCAAGTAAGGAATTGTCTGTTGATTACCAGAACTACTTTGTACCCACCCCTATAACCCAATGCTTTACCGGACTGACTCTCACATCCCTTAGACCAAGCTTTACGAAAAGACTTTCCAATTCACTGATGCTGAATGGTCCATGGGCTTCTTCTCTGTGAGCTGCACCTATCCGCCGGCCGACGCGTGTATCTCTAAAATCAGAAATAAGCATCCTTCC
>JBFMGN010000215.1:0-5910 GCA_040752435.1 Spirochaetota bacterium | reverse complement strand
GCGCCTTTAAAAACCATTGGTCGTTCGAGCACACAGAGGAAAAAAGGAGAATGTAATAGCTTAAACTCTATCGTCTCTGTGTTCTCTTAAGCGAAACTTCTCTCTCTGTGACCTCTGTGCACTCGCCTGCACCCCGGTTGATTACTTCGGCACTGTGGCATAGTTATACGCTGTGTAGTAGTACCCCGTCCCGTTCGTTAAGCCGGTGTGCAGGTCACCAGTTCGATTTTATTTTACAGATTGACGCACATCGTATAAAAACGTTGACAAATATACGACATTAACGTATAATCAGACATGCATGAATTATTATTTCAATATAACCCGTGGTGGGAAGAAAAGTTTAAACTTGTAAACATTATCGAACGACCTTCATACACGAGTCTTCTAAAAGAAAACCTAAACAACAAATTTGTTATTCTTCTCACTGGTTTAAGACGAGTTGGAAAAACAACGTTAATGAAACTCAGCATACAAGAATTATTAGAACAAGGAATAGATAGAAAAAAAATATTGTATGTGAGTTTAGATGATTATTTGCTGAAAGAGAAAAACTTGTTTGAAATATTGGATGAATACAGAAAAATAAATAAATTAAAAATGGAAGAAAAAATCTACGTATTTTTCGATGAAATTACGTATATGGATGAATATCATCAACAATTGAAAAACCTTTATGATAGAATGGAAATTAAGATTTTTGCAACGTCTTCATCAAGTTCCTTATTAAAAGATAAAAAAGCGTATTTGACAGGAAGAGCAAAGACATTTGAAATAAATCCTCTTGATTTTGAAGAATATAAGGCCTTTAAAGGAATAACGATTAAAAAACGGGACGCTATTCTAAATGAATCTTATTTTCGTGAATATTTAAGGGATGGAGGACTTCCGGAAAATGTATTAAACCCAAATCGAGAAACCCTGATGAACCTAGTCGATGATATTATTCAGAAAGATATAACCGCCTATTATGGGTTAAAGAACCATAAACTCATGAGAGATTATTATACCTTACTCATGGAAAGAAGCGGGAAACAACTGAGTATAAATAAAATAGCAAATATATTAAAAATTTCTCCCGATACGGCAAGAAGATATTTATCTTATTTTGAGGAAACGTATTTAATTTATTTAGTCGCGCGCTGGGGAAAAACGAATGAAAAAATATTATCTGCAAAAAAAATATATGCGTGTGATCTGGGAATAAAACATTTGTTTGTAGGGGAACGAGATTTTGGAAGTTATTTTGAAAATTATGTTTATTTCAAATTAAAAAATAAGAAAACTCTATATTATTTATATGAGGATGGAACTGAAATAGATTTTATTAGCAAAGATAATATTTTAATTGAGACAAAATATAATTCTGATTTAACTGAAAAACAAAAAAAATTATTTGAGGGATATCCAGCAAAGAAAAAAATTATAATTGGTAATGTAAGGGAATTATATATATTGAATGATCTTTAAAAAATGGAATCTAACAAGACGGTGCAGTAGACAGCTTCTCGCTCCCTTCGGTCGTTCGAACCACGGGATTGACCTGACACGGATGCAATTTCGCAAGCTAAGTTTTTTAACAAGCCGCAGAAGCCACCGAGAAAATATCAGAAACGTTATTAAAGTGATATGCTGCATGGCCGATTCAGAGTAGACTCTCTTGTCTCCGGCAAGCGCAGTGACACTCCCACAGCGCGGCCCATGACAGCTCTAACACGATGTTGGATTGCCCGGACATCCAACATCTGTGGCGGCCCCGTAAGTCCGGCGCGGTCAGGAGGCTATAGCCCGCGCCCGGCAAGGTACAATGCAGAAATCTCCTCACTGCTAAGCGGCCTGTCGTAAACACGTAGGCTGTCGATGTCAGATGCCCAGCTCTGGCCCGGCTGGAAGCCACCGCCGACCGAATCCTGTTCCTGACCGATGATGAACCCACCCGCATCAACAACAAGGTCTCCTACTGTAAAGGAGTAGCCAGCTCCAATCTGGGATCCGTCAACATAGATCCAGACGAGAAAAGTCTTGATTTCGTTGAACCGATCTTGAATATCTTGTTATTGTCGGTAAAGTATAACCCATATTACGATTCTCCTTTTTGGTTTATCATTAAAAGAGGCGTTCTCTGTCCTTCGGCGAGGATTTGCGCATAACGGGTGGGCGTAACCGAAGCCGGACGGATGCTGAAAAGCAAGGTTTGAATAACAGCAAGCAGAATATTTCAAGCTACCTCAAGCTCAACCAGCCCGGTTTGGGCGAGAGAGCGCAAACGACCAAGCCGGGTTACGCCCGGTTATACGCCGTTTGAGCCGGTATCTATTTCTTTCTCCTAAAACAAACAATCACTTGTTCTTGACATACACATATCATTGTGTGATATTATGTGTAAGAGGTATATTCCATGGCTACCAATCTTACAATCGACCAAAAGTTACTCGTCGAAGCGCAAAAAATTAGCGGCTTCAAAACAAAAAAGGAAACTGTCAACGAAGCGCTCCGAGAATATATTCAGCGAAGAAAACAAACAGAAATTACACAGCTCTTCGGAAAAATTATCTATGACAAAGGTTACAACTACAAAGCCCTCAGGCATCGAAAGTGAAAGTACTCGTCGATACCTCAATCTGGTCTCTTGCACTTCGAAGACCTGCGGAAAACCTTAACTCTGAAGAAAAAGCCCTGCTATCGGATTTTACAACCCTCATAGAAGAGCTCCGGGTAGTACTCATAGGCCCAATCAGACAAGAGATTCTCTCTGGTATTTCCGATGAGATGCAGTTTTTACAATTAAAAGAAAAGCTTCAGGCTTTTGATGATCTTCCAATTACTTCTCAGGATTATGAGCTTGCGGCTGAATTCTACAACACATGCAGGAAAAAAGGTATTCAAGGCTCTCACGTTGATTTTCTAATATGTGCAGTGGCTCATCGCAACAAGCTCCTCATCTCCACCACAGACCAAGACTTCATATGCTATTCGAAATACATTGATTTGAATTTTCATAAACCACAGAAAGTAACTTGACATCATCTTTTTAAATCCGTAGGCTCAAATGGCGCATAGACGTTCTGGCGCAACCGAAGCCGGACGAAGGATGAAAAGTAAATTCAAAGAAAAGAAGCACACAGAGAAAAAAGGGAGAATGTAGTAGCTTAAACTCTATCGTTTCCGTGTTCTTTAAACGAAGCAGGCGTGAAATTTTCTTTAAAAGTTTTTACCATAATATGAACCCACATAGTCCGGTTATAGATAAGAATTGAGATGCTATGTCCGTCCAGCCAGCCACGGTAATTGTTACAAAGACAAATTTCGTTTTGAAGCACCAGCCTGTTTTTTCTTGTAGCTATGGAGTGGATGGCACTCAATAATCCGCATGACAAGTTCTTCAAAGAGGTTTTTTCCGTCCGTGAGAATGCTATGGATTTCATAAAAGGCATTTTCCCGCAAGACTTGAAAGGAAAACTGGCGCTAGATACCATCACCCTTGATAAAAACAGCTATATTGATGCAACCCTCCAGGAGCACTTTTCAGATATTGTCTATACCGGCAGCCTGAAGAATGATCAGAGGTTAAAAATTTCACTTCTCTTTGAACATAAAAGTTATCCGTCAAAATACCCCCATTTTCAGCTTCTGCGGTATATGCTGAACATCTGGGAGCACACTCTGAAACAGAAAGACGCACCGCAGATTATTATTCCGGTTATCGTCTACCATGGGAAAAAGCGCTGGCTGAGAAGGGATATGCGCAGCTATTTCAAACCGTCGGATGCGGCACTTCTCGCCTTTATTCCGGCTTTCACCTATCTTCTAACCGACCTGTCAGAATATTCCGATATAGAATTAAAAACCGGCTTATTTAACAGTGCCGCATTAAAAATAGCACTGTTAATTCAAAAACACATCTTTGACAAAGATAAGCTGCTTACCTATTTGAAAGATTTGCTGGAACTTGGTACATTATACTTCAGGGAAGAGGAAGGGCTTAACTTTTTGGAGAGTGTCTTCCGGTACCTGTTTTCTGCCTCGGAAACGACTGTTTCGGAAGCACTTAAATCGATATCGTACTCTTCTGAAAGGGTGAAGGAGGTGCTAATGACGACTGCTGAAAAATTGATACAGCAAGGAATGGATTTGGGAATCGAGAAAGGCATTGAGAAAGGTATTGAAAAGGGGAGAGAAGAAGGGACTCTGCTTGATAAACAGAATGTACTTATCAAGCTTCTTTCGAAGAAGTTCGGGATAACGGATGAGGAGAAAAGCTTTATCAGGTCTGTTACAGATACCATAAAACTGGATCGGGCGCTTGATGAAATCCTGTTTGCGGAGTCGAAGAAGACTGTGCTTGATCGGGTCAGAGAATAATCCACTGCTGTTTCAAATTCTGTGTTGACAAGGAGAGGAAATTAAGAAATTTCACGCCCACTCCCTTTGGTCGTTCGAGTACACAGAGACTAAGGAGCGCAATAAGGGTTAAGGCAACATGCAAGCCTGCACCTACCTGAATTATAATACTGAAAGTACCAATTTCCCCTCTGGGCCCTCTGTGTCCTCTGTGCGAAACTTCTCTCGCCCGCCGCTCCCTGTCGGAGAACAAGGATGTGGTGCCGGCTTGCATCCTCAACGGCAGGATCCACAAGCTGCACAAACTCCGGCCCCCTTCCGCGGCGCAAGGCTACGGTGCTACCTTGCGTATTCGGTGGTTATACCCGTCGCCTACATAAACGTTCCCTGAGGAATCCAAAGCCACTCCAAATGGGTAATTGAACTGGGCATCGGCGAACCCAGCAACTCCACTGCCTGACGCCCACATGCTGGAGTACGTCTCGCCGCCCTGGCCGTCCGTTGCCTTGACGCGCCATCGGTACGTGGTGTTCGGGGACAGATCGGACTCAGGCGTGTAGGAGCCTGTGAGCAGTCCGTTCGCCTCAAGCTCAGCGTTGGTGGTTGTGCCTAGCACCGCGGAGGGTGGGTTGTTTGAGTCGCAGTAGATGACATAAGTGACATCGTCTCCATCCTCATCAGCAGAAATCGTCCAGCCGAATTCGGGCCTGAGACTCAGACCTACGGCGTCTTCATAGGGCCACAGTAGCGCCATGGGTCCCGGCTCCGTGTTGTCGGATGGGCCGAAAACGCGGACCAGCCACTCGCACGAAACAAGCGTCAGCATAACAGAGCATCCCAGGAGGATCCTGTACGCACTTCTCATTCACTCACCTCCAGGCGCCCGGTCGGCCAAAGTTGGAGCTCCTTAGGGGGAGACCGTGCCTTCCTCTACCGTTGTAAGCTCAATTCCACCAGTGCGATGCCCCCCGATGGCATATATCTTATTGTCCGCCACACCAACTGCCAAAGCAACTCGACCCGTCGGCATCCCAGCCTTCGTCGTCCACTGATTTGTTGTGGGATCATACTCCTCAACTGTGGTAAGGTAGTCGCCACCATTGGTAGTTCCTCCAACTGCATAGACCTTCCCGTTCACCACACCAGCGTCCAACTCCCATCGGCCTGTCGGCATAGAGGTCTTAGTTGTCCACTGATTAGTTGCTGGGTCATACTCCTCTACCGTGGTGAAGGGAGGAACACTACTGCCCATTCCTCCAATGGCATAAACTTTCCCGTTTACCACGCCAATAGCAAAACCACTCCGACCCGTCGGCATTGACGTCTTCGTAGCCCACTGGTTTGTCAGCGGATCATATTCCTCCACCGTGGTCGGGCCACCATTCCCCCCAATGGCATAGATTTTTCCGTTCACCACACCTACAGCCAAATTATCTCGACCCGTCGGCATTGAGGCTTTTGTAGTCCACTGGTCAGTTGCTGGGTTATACTCCTCTACAGCAGTGGAATAACTACTACCATTATACCCTCCGATTACATATATCTTATTGTTAACTACACCCAATGCCA
>JBFMGN010000214.1:0-5926 GCA_040752435.1 Spirochaetota bacterium | reverse complement strand
CTGGGATTTGCTGGTCGAAGGGCTCCTCGAATGTGCCGATTATAACCCGGCCGTGAGAATTGCGGTGGAGTACAAGGCCAAGGAGCCCCGCACCCATTGTTTTGTCGGCAGCCTGGCTAAAGCCCTTCTTTTGGTTAAGGAGGTGAATCGTAAGAATGTCGGGGTGAATCTCGATGCAGGTCATGCGCTTCTCGGTTACGAATCTATGGCGGAATCGACGGCTCTTTTAAAACGGTTCGGCAATAAACTCTTTCACCTGCATGTGAATGATAATTACCGTTACTGGGATGATGATATGGTTCCCGGTTCGGTTCATACGTTGGAGTGGATTGAATTTTTCTTCTGGCTTTCCCGCACCGCGTATGAAGGGTGGATCTCCCTTGATGTCTTCGCTTACCGGGAAAGGGATAAGGTGGCGGTAGCCCGGGAATCCCTGGCCTGGCTTAAGGGCTTGATGGAAGTCGCAGGCAGGCTCGAGGCGAAACAGATGGAAGAAGTCCTCTTTTCCGGGGATGCAATGAAGGCCACTCAACTGGTAAGAAAAGCCTTGCTGGGTTAAGAGAGGTTATGGCCGCCGAAGGCTTTAAGCTTGCTGAAAAATGGAGAAAAAGATGTCAAAAACCTTTGATGAGATTTTCGAATATGTATGCGCCCAGGAGATTATCGACACCCACGAGCACTTGCCTCACCGGGAGGACTTAAGGGAAAAAAACACCGACGTTCTAAAAGAGTACCTTACGCACTACTTTAACCGGGATCTAATCAGCGCCGGTTTATCCGTTAAGGACTACCAGACGGTCATTGATCCAAAGCTGCCCTTAATGCAGCGCTGGGAGCTCGTTGAACCGTACTGGAAGCGGGCCAGATTTACCGGGTACGGAAGAGCCCTGGATCTCTCGGTGAAAGCGCTTTACGATATTGATGGGATCAACCGTACCACCATCGCCCGGTTAAACGATGAGTTTCTCGCCACCCTTAAGGGTGGACAGTACGCCAGGGTGCTTAAAGAGAAGTCCAGGATCAGAATCAGCCTTTTAGATGCCCATCTCGAATGCGACCAGGCCTATTTCCGCAGCGTATATCGGCCGGATAACTTTATCTACCCCACCTCAGCTAACGATGTGCGGCAGATTTCCGATGAATCCGGAATCTCGATCTGCTGCTTCGACGATTGGCTGGAAGCCTGTGTTGTGATGCTGGACCGGGCTTTCAAACAGGGAGCTGTAGCCTTAAAATGCGGCCTGGCCTACGTCCGCAGTCTCTGTTTTGAAAGGGTAACCAGGAATACAGCGGAGGAGGCTTTCAACGCGGTTCTAAAAGCCAAAATTTTTCCCGATTGGGAGTCCCGCCTCTACGCCATTGACAAGCCTCTTCAGGATTATATGATGCATTTTATCCTGCAGCATGCCAATAGAAGGGGATACACTATACAGTTCCATACCGGCCTCCAGGAAGGAAGCGGTAACTACATAACCCACAGTGATCCGGCTCTCTTAACCAACCTCTTTTTAGAGTATCCCAACGTCAAGTTTGATCTTTTTCATATCGGCTATCCCTATCAGCAAGTGTTGTCGGTGCTGGCTAAAACTTTTCCGAATGTATTCATCGACATGTGCTGGGCCCACATCATTTCGCCCACCGCCTGCATCCAGGCGCTCGTTGAATGGCTCGATGCAGTCCCCTGCAACAAAATCTGCGCCTTTGGAGGCGATTACGCCTTTATCGACGGGGTATACGGCCACCAGTACCTCGCCCGGTTCAATGTCAGCACCTCACTGGCCAGGAAGGTTTCCGAAGGGGTGTTCGATGTGGAAACGGCGAAGCAGGTAGCCGGAATGCTTTTCCTGGATAACCCGGTAAAACTATTCGGTCTATGAATGAGAGGAGATTGATCTATGACAAATTTTAATGGTCTTGGCATGCACCTTGGAAACCTTTCCCTGCTTTCATCCGCCAGGACACGCTCCATCAGCCCGGAAAACGTGACCGGAGAGCCGGGTAAGGGCGGCATGGCATCGGAAGGCACCGGCCAGAACGCAGCCCGGGATCTGGGAACGGGCTGGAAGATATCCCCCTTCATTGTTGTTAAACCCGGAGAAACCGCAGTATTGGCGGATATCCGCGGATCCGGCGCTATTCAGCACATCTGGATGACGCTGACTGGGAAATGGCGTTTCAGCCTATTAAAAATCTATTGGGAGGGCTCCCGCGAGGCGGCGGTAGAATGCCCTGTGGGGGATTTCTTTGCCTGCGGCTGGGGCGAATATGCCCAGATTTCTTCACTGGCCGTGTGCCTCAATCCCAAAAGCGGATTCAATTGCTACTGGGAAATGCCCTTCAGACGGGCGTGCCGGATAACCCTGACTAATATCGATTCCGCTCCGGTGGATATATACTACCAGATCGATTATACGCTGACCGAGGTGCCCGAGAATGCCGCCTATTTTCATGCTCAATTCAGGCGGGTCAATCCTCTGCCGTATAAGCAGGTTTATACGATCCTCGATGGGGTCGAGGGTCAGGGTCAGTACGCGGGAACGTATTTAGCCTGGGGTGTGAATAATACGGGATGGTGGGGGGAAGGGGAAATCAAATTTTATCTGGATGATGATAAAGAGTTTCCTACTATCTGCGGAACGGGAACGGAAGATTATTTCTGCGGTTCCTATGGGTTTTCTGCCGGTGGGGAGAACAGCGGCTTTAAGGAGTTCGCAACTCCCTACAGCGGTCTTGCCCAGGTATTAAGACCGGACGGTTTTTATCGTTCCCAGACCAGGTTTGGACTGTACCGCTGGCACATTACGGATCCCGTCCGTTTCCGGAAAACTCTTAAAGTCACCATTCAAGCCCTCGGCTGGCGCAGCCAGGGCCGTTACCTGCCGCTGCAAGACGATATCGCCTCGGTTGCTTTCTGGTACCAGACCCTGCCGGCTGCCCCCTTTCCGGAACTCCCGGGTAAGGATTATCTGGAAATTATCTAAAATCTACGGTTGTCAGTTTGCAGGAGGTACTTCTAAATGAAAGCAAAGCACCGGGAGGCTATAGATCAGGCATCAGACCAGCTTCTGGCAAAGCGAGTTGAGGCCCTGCTTGTTCAAATGAATCCCGATGAAAAGATTGCGCAGCTCGGCAGTATCTGGGTTTACGAACTGTTTGAGAACGGGAAGTTCAGTAATAGGAAAGCGGAGTCTGTTATAGGAGCTGGAATCGGCCAGATTACCCGGCTGGGCGGCGCTTCGAACTTCAAGCCTGAAGAAGCGGCTCGTTTCGCCAACCAGATTCAAAAATATTTGCGTGAGAATACCAGGCTTAAGATTCCTGCCATAATCCATGAAGAATGCTGTAGCGGCTATATGACCCGCGGCGCTACTCTTTTCCCTCAGAGTATCGGCCTGGCCGCCACCTGGAATCCCGAACTGGTTGAAATGATGAGCTCCGTAATAAAAACCCAGATGCGCTCCGTCGGAGCCCACCAGGGACTTTCACCGGTCCTGGATGTGACGCGGGATGCCCGCTGGGGGAGGGTTGAGGAAACCATGGGCGAGGATCCATATCTGGTGGCCTGCCTTGGTTGTGCTTACGTAAAGGGTCTTCAGGGAAACAACTGGAAAACCGGGGTCATGGCTACGGGTAAGCATTTCGTCGGTTATGGTAATAGCGAGGGAGGAATGAACTGGGCGCCGGCCCATATCCCGGCACGCGAGCTCCATGAGGTGTTTCTCTATCCTTTTGAAGCGGCAGTCAAGGAGGCGAAGCTGGCCGCCATAATGAACTCGTATGCTGAGCTCGATGGGATTCCCTGCTTAAGCTCGGAAGAACTGTTTCAAAAACTCTTAAGGGAGCGTTGGGGATTCGAGGGTGTGGTTGTCTCCGATTATTTTGCCATCGCTATGCTTAAAGATTATCACCATGTGGCCGGGGACAAGGCGGAGGCCGCCCGGCTGGCTATTACGGCTGGTATCGATGTGGAACTGCCTTCCAAAGATTGCTACGGTGCGCCGCTGAAAAAACTTCTGTTGGATGGGACAATCACCGAAGGGCAACTGGATATCCTGGTCAGGCATGTTTTGCGAATGAAGTTCCTGCTAGGCCTGTTTGAAAATCCTTATGTTGAGGCGGAAAAGGTGCCGCAGGTCTTTTTCAGCTTAAATCATCGCACACTGGCCGGTAGAATTGCCAGAGAGTCGGTCGTTTTGTTGAAAAATGATAATCTCCTTCCCCTTAAGGCCGATATCGGCTCCATCGCGGTCATCGGTCCACATGCCGATTGCTGGCGAAATATGATCGGAGATTACGCCTATCCTTGCCACCTAGAGGCACTTGAAAAGCTGGAAGGTACTTTCGAGACGCCGCTACCGGATAGAATCGAAGAAACGGAAGATTTTGCGTCAGTCGTCACTATTCTTGAGGGGATCAAGGCCAAAGTTTCTGCTGCGACCAGGGTCTATTTTGCGGAAGGGTGTGAAGTCCTTGCCCAGAACCGCCAGGGATTTGCCCAAGCAGTCGAGATAGCCCAAAAGGCGGATGTGGTCGTGGCAGTCGTAGGTGAGAAATCGGGTTTGATTGAAGGTTGTACCACTGGGGAATCTAAAGACCGGGCAGATCTAGGGCTGCCCGGCGTTCAGGAGGAACTAATCCAGGAAGTCTATAAAACCGGTACCCCTTTGGTCGTGGTACTGCTCCATGGCCGCCCCCTTTCCATTAACTGGTTTAACGAGAAAGTTGCCGCCATCTTAACCGCCTGGTTTCCCGGTGAAGAAGGTGGAAAGGCAGTGGCGGATATTCTATTCGGCGATGCCAATCCCGGCGGGAAGCTGCCCATTTCTTTTCCGCGCTCCTCCGGTCAAATTCCGGTTTTTTACTATCACAAACCCTCGGGCGGGCGATCCCACTGGAATGGAAATTATGTAAATCTCAGTGCCGAACCCCTCTATCCTTTTGGGTATGGTCTGAGTTACACCAGCTTTACCTATGAACACTTGAGAATGGATAAGAAAGAAGTTACTATGGACGAGGAATTAACTATAAGAGTAGATGTATACAACACGGGGAAAAGGGAAGGGGACGAGGTTGTCCAACTCTATATCCACGACCTGGAATGTTCGGTAACCCGGCCGGTCAAAGAGTTGAAGGGATTCAAGCGGCTGACGTTGAAACCCGCACAAAAGAGGACTGTCAGTTTTAGCCTGTCTCCCAGACAGCTCGGTTTTTACAACCGGGCGATGGAGTTCGTTGTAGAACCGGGTTGTTTTGAAGTGATGATCGGCGCTTCCTCCGGAGACATCAGACTCCGTGATACCTTTGAAATAACCGGCGAGGGCTTGAAAATTGAGGATTCTAAAAGATTTTTCACCTTAGCTTTTTAAATAGAGATCAGCAGAAGGAGAAAAAATGCCGGAAATTAGAAAAGTGGGTGACTTACAGATAATGAGTTTCTCGCAACCCACTGGTGCATAGAGGAATGTCAGGGGAAAATTAAAACCCACCGCCTGATCGTGAAGTAATAGTTATGTTATTTCTTAAAATCCGGAATATTCAGGTAGCCTCCAACCTCTGCGGAAAACTGTTGCAGCTTTTGCAGGGCTTCCCGAATGGTTATATTCCTTAGAAGTTTTTCTTTGTCTAGACGGCCGTAGTGAAGGATATCATTTCCGTTCAGACACAGAATACCGGCCCCATGTAAGTCTTCCACCAATGCACGGCTGAACTCGTTAACATGTTTAAAGAATTTATCCATTTCAATGGTGAAGGCGCGTTTCATCGTACGTTTCCTTTTAAAAATGTCCTGTTCGTGGGTTTTATCGTACTTTCCTTTTTCAATGCGCTGCATTTCATATTTTAATGCATCCAGAGTTCTCATCAACTGGCTGAATTGATTATAAAAACCATCACGTTCAATGGAGAATTTAATATCCAGTTTAAGCTT
>JBFMGN010000213.1:0-5994 GCA_040752435.1 Spirochaetota bacterium | reverse complement strand
CTTAACGCCGCTCCTGGGAAGCCTTTGGTCAACTCGGTGAACGGCGAGGAAGCCAGACTCCGGAGCATTCTGCCCCTCGTCAAGGACCGGGGAGCTGCAGTAATCGCTTTGACCATGGATGACAAAGGAATCCCAAACGAGGCCGAAACCCGACTTTCCATTGCCGGCAAGATCCTGGAACGGGCAGCTAAAATCGGTATTGCCGCGGAAGATGTAGTCATCGATACCCTGGTTCTGACCGTTGGAGCCGATCAGGATGCCGCTCGGGTGACCCTTAAAACCATAGAACTGGTACGTAAGGAATTTGGGGTGAACATCAATCTGGGGGCCAGTAATGTCTCTTTTGGACTGCCGGAGCGGTACACAATCAATCAGGCTTTCCTGGCCTTGTCCTTTGGAGCCGGCGCCAGTTGTGTTATCACCGACCCGGCCAAGCTGGCTTTAACGATCCTGGCCTGCGACCTCCTGCTGGGCCGCGACCCCTACGGCAAGCGTTATTTAACCTATATACGTAAAATGCAGCGTACCTGAACGATAACTCAAACGGCCTGCGCCGATAAGGAAACCGGTTAGAAAGAGAACCCCCTTGGACGTCACCTTGAATAACTGCCTCAACACCAGCCCATAGTCATCTAAATGGCATGCAAAAAATGATTCACTGAAAGCGTAAAGCGAACTGTATTTTTTAGGATAAATTTCGACACCATGAAGCGGCCGGGAATCAGTCACATGAAGAAAGACTTTAAGGAGATTTCGAAAAATGAAACTTTTTGAACAAATTATTGAAGCCACCGTTGCCGGAGATGCAAGTCAATGTGCGGCTTTAGCCCAACAGGCGATAGATGAGGGGGTGGATCCCTTTAAAACCATTCAGCAGGGTTTCAACCGCGGTATGCCCAACTTTCTATCCTGTGATGCCCTGTGCTGGGCCAGCCGCTATCTGGCGTATTGCCTGGTTCAGGGATACTGGAATCCCTGCCCGGATTTCGAACATTCCGACCTGATAATTTTCTGGGGCACCAATCCGCCCGCATCTCACCCTACTTTCATGGGCCCGGTTAACACGGGACGCAAGCAAGGCGCCAGACTCATCGTCGTCGACCCGCGCCTCTCCCAAATCGCTCGGCAGGCAGCCTGCCCCGGGTCGCCAACTACGTGGGAGTTTCCATAGAGCATCAGGATAACAGGGTGAACACTGTCCGCTCAATTGCCTGTCTCGGCGCTCTCTGCGGTGCGGTAGACATCCAGGGCGGCGACTTATGGCCGGAAAAAATGGGAGAGCGGGACTTAAATCTGTATGCCGAGCTCCCTTTAACAGACCAGGAACCGGTGGGAGCCGGCAAATTCCCCGTCTTATACAAATTCACCAGGGACTGCCATACAATGACTGCCATGGACTACATGCTGGGCAACAGTGGATACCCAATCCGGGCTTTGATTCTGGCAGGGGGAAATCCGGCCAACACCAACCCTAACTCCGAAAAGGTGGCGCGTGCTTTTTCCAGCCTGGATCTGCTCGTTGTCCGGGAACTGTTCATGAGCGAAACAGCCCGGCTGGCCCATTACGTTCTTCCTGCAGCCTCATTTCTGGAACGTTCGGAGCTTCACTTCTACGACCACTATCAATGGATCTCTCTTACAAAGAAGATCCTGGAGATACCAGGAGTTACGGATGAGTATTCTTTCTGGCACGATCTGGCCCATCGTCTTGGGTTCGGGGAAAAGCACTTTCCCTGGAAAACCGAAACAGAGGTAAATCGCTGGCTATTGGAACCCACCGGGATCACACTGGAAAAACTTACGGAACATCCGGAGGGTCTGTGCTACAAGCCCGTCAGGCACCGGAAATTCCTCGAACAACCCTTCCCTACCCCGTCAGGCAAGTTTGAGTTCACATCCGATTACCTTAAAAGCCTCGGCTTCTCCGCCCTGCCTGAGTACATTGAGCCGCTCTACCTCCGCCGGTCTTCCGCAGCCTTTCCGCTCATCCTGATTACAGGGGCGCGAAAAATCCCTTATCTCCACTCCCGTTTCCGCAATATCCCCCGGTTGCACCGCCGGCACCCCCGGGCGGAAGTCGAGATACACCCGGAGGACGCCCGTAAGTTGGACATCCATAGCAATGATCAGGTACGGATTGTATCGGAAATCGGCTCTATAATTGTTCCGGCCAGAATTGTGCAGGCAACCGAGATCAGAGCGGGGGTAATCCAGGTAACCCACGGTTGGGTTAAGGAGCACAACATCAACCGGATCACCTACGATCTGGTCAATGACCCTTTAAGCGGTTTTCCCCAGATAACCTCAGTGCCCGTCAGGGTGGAACGGATTGAGCCGTCATAGCATGGCGGAGGGAACCGTAAAGATATGAAATCATGTTCCTTCAGTCACTTCTACGCAGCCGTATTTCCAGTCTGTTGACGGCCACCGAGAGGCTCAAGGTGAGGATCAGATACATCAAGGTCACGCTGATCCAGACTTCAAATATCAGGTGTGTACTCGTGGAAAGCTGGAGGCCTTCGAAGGTCAGCTCCTGAATGGAGATGGCGGATACTATGGCGGAATCCTTAACGGTGGAAACAAACTGGTTGGCCAGGGGCGGCAGGATTCGTTTCGTGGCCTGGGGAAGGATTACGAAGCGCATCTGATCGAACCAGGAAAGACCCAGGGCATACGCCGCCTCCCGCTGCCCCCGTTCTATGGATTCTATACCCGCCCGGACGATCTCGGTTATGAAGGCCCCCTCAAAAACCGCGATTGTGATGATCCCCGACACAAACTGCGTGAAGAGTGCAGTTGGAGCAAACAGTAACTCCAGGATTTCCTTGGAAACCCCAATACGGCTGCGGATAAAACCGTCAATCCCAATCAGGGGCATGATCTGATCACTGATGAAGAAATAAAAAATGAACACCAGTACAAGTGCAGGCAGGTTACGAATCAATTCCACATAGGTTGTTCCCACCATCCTCAGAAAGAGATTTTTGGCGGTACGAAAGAGCCCCATGATAGTCCCGATTATTACTGCCAGGATAGTGGACCATATGCTCAGTTTTATGGTGGTGAACAGGCCAAGGAGAAGATAGTTTGCTACTAAACGGTTTGTTTCAGGCTCTCTGCGGAGAAGATATCGGGGAATGATCTGCCAGTTCCAGTTGTAACTCAGCCGTACCTTTATCCGATATATGATATAGGCGGCTATGCCGGCACACACACAAATGATGAGGAGATCAAGAAATCGCAATTTCGCTTTTCGTGCAATCACATCTTTCCCCTAAGCCGGCAAATTGAATCCGCCTGCCGTAATCCGGCAGGCGGACAGGGCACTTAAGTGGAATAGTTACAGGGATTATTGTTCCAGAGACTTATTCCAGTCGCTTCCGACAAACCAGTACTGATGTTTCTCCTCCAGCCAGCCTTCCCACTGCTTGAGTGTTATCCAGGCGTTGAAGAAAGCCAGGGCATCCGGATCTCCTCTTCTGAGGGCAAAGGAGATGGGTTCCTGGGTGAAGGTTTTTCCCTTTAACGGCAGATAGAGTTCATTCGGATGTTTATTGACCCAGGCTTCAGGTTCCGGAGCTGAGGCTACAACCGCATGCGCCTTCCCGTTAATGACCTCCTGCTCGCATTCCGCTTCGTTATCGAATTGCCGCAACTGGGCTTTCGGGAAAAACTTCTTCACTGCATCCACCGCTGTAGTTCCAAGCCTGACAGAGATGATCACATTGGGCTTATTGAAATCCTCGAGATTATACCAACCCGGGGCTAGCTTCTTGCTGGCATTCATGGACATACCGGAATAGTCATACGGAATCGTAAAGTTTACCTTCATAGCCCGTTCCGGCACAATCCCCATACCTGCTATGATAACATCGAATTTCCCGGTAAGCAGGGCTGGAATCAGTCCCGACCATTCGGTGGGCACGAACTCCACCTTAATTCCCAAATCTTCGGCCAACTTCGAGGCTACATCAATCTCGAAACCTCTCAACACTCCGTCTTTGTCCTTGAATGACCAGGGAACGAAGACACTTAACCCCACTCGCATGGTACCGCGCTTGGTGATGACAGTGATGAGATCCTCCTTTGTCTCCTGGGCCGCGACCTGCTGCTCCTCTGTTTTCTGAGGAGCACCGCACGCTGCAAAGGCGGACAGAAGGCCCGCCAGGATCAAAAGCATCAGTAACCCTTTACATGCATTTTTAAAGTTTTTCCTTATTATCTCCTTTCTTAAAATTTATCTTCCCGTAGCCCTATTCTTTTTCGCTTTCTTTTCACCTCCTTTTCTCTTAGAGAATTTGATTTAAGAACAATGTGGTTCGTTCTTCCCGCTGGATTGCCTATCATCCCAATTTCCCCTTTGCTTCAGGTGTGAATTTTAAAGCGTTTTTCCATAAAACGCACGATGAGGGAAAGCGTCATGGTGGTGATAATCGAAAGCGGTTCAGCTCCTCCATCTATCAGCTTCTGGGCAACACGCCGGCTCTCTTCCTGATCTCCGGTTTCCACAGCCTTGCAAAGCTTTTCAACTGACATACGATTCTCCTTCCTGTTTAAAATAGATTTCTCATGTATTTAGTCTTGCACTTCCGACAGTGCCTCTATTAATACCTGGCTGAATCTCCATTTAAAGCCCGGCTCGCTTCCCTCGCCTTCGAACCCGCACGCGGTATCCTGATTTGATCCCGTTAAGTCTTATTATATGGATAGAGTTTGAGATACCTTTCACGGCACAAATTGACGCCCGATCTCCCGTTCTGATATCTTCCGGGCGGTTTCCATAATTAGCCGGCGTATTTCCCCGGTTCGCTGTTTCCCCATTCTCTGTATCGGTACCGTGGCGCTGATAGCGGCAATAACCACTCCATCCTTGCTTTTGAGAGGGGCCGCCACGCAGCGAATTCCGGGGAAAGCCTCCTCATTATCCAGGGCAAACCCCTGGCGGCGTACTTTTTCAAGTTCTTCCACCAGTCTGGGCATGGTCGTAATAGTGTTGGCAGTCATTTTCTTCAATGGTTTTTTCCCCAGGACTTTCTCCAACTCCGGTTGGGTCAAACCGGCTAAGAGTACTTTTCCCATGGCGGAGCTGTGAGCAGGGTTTCTCCCGCCTATTTTCGTTGCCACGGTAACAGGCTGGGCCAGGCCTTTCTTATCAAGGTAAACGATGTCGGCGCCTTCCAGAATCGATAAGTGGATAATTTCTCCGGTTTTTTGTGCGAGTTCCGCCAGATAGGGGCGCGCCTGGTCTCGGATATCATAACGGTTTAGAACATGATCGGCCAACTCGAGAAAGATCAAACCGAGCCGGTATTTGTTCGTTCCCTGATCCTTCTCCAAAAAACCCGACAAGACCAGAGTACTCAAGATTCTGTATATCGAACTTTTATGCCGCCCCATGCAAGAACTGATCTCAGTCAGACTAAGTTCAGGCCGGCTGGCGGTGAAAAGCTTCAACAGATCAAAAGCTTTTTTCACGGAAAAAATAATCTGCATTATTTTCTCATTGTGCAATCTAATTGCGCATTATGCAACTCTATTATGAAGGTCTAATTGCTTATTGCCAAATTCTTTTATGTCCCGGGTGGGAATTCGTTATCAGCCGCAATTCGAAATTTGGCCGGGTAGTAGTGGAAAAACTAAGATAATCGAGGCTTTCTTAGTTGTAAAACCGTTGTAATAATCGACGTAATTATAAGCAGGTACTCCCGGTAGTGCTCATTTACCAAAAACCCTTGACGTAATTGCAAACGTTTGCTATAATTATTTTAGATTTCCATGGATGTAACAATTAAGGACGTGGCCAGACATGCGCATGTCTCATATTCAACGGTTTCCCGGGCTTTATCCGGCAAATACGGGGTAAACCACGCCACAAAGGCTAAAATTATCGAGGCGGCTAAGGAGCTTAACTACCGCCCTAACGCCATCGCCCGCGGGCTTGTAAAGGGGAAAACCCACACCATAGGGCTTGTCATCCCGGACATTACCAACCCT